>CAZMXH010000260.1:0-5345 GCA_964570165.1 uncultured Actinomycetes bacterium | reverse complement strand
CGGCGCGGCCGACCTGCGCGCCGCGACATCCGGAGCCCTCCCCGGGCCGGACGGGCGATGGGAGGTCGAGGACCGCGACCAGTTCGTCGAGGACGTCCGCCGCGCGCTGTACGCGTCGAAGGTCGTCGCCTACGCCCAGGGCTTCGACATGATCCGGGCCGGAGCGGACGAGTACGGCTGGGACATCGACCTCGGGTCCATCGCGACGATATGGCGCGGCGGCTGCATCATCCGGGCCCGGTTCCTCGACCGCATCCGGGAGGCCTACGACCGGCGCGGTGATCTGCCGTCGCTGCTGCTCGACGACTATTTCCGGGACGCCGTCGCGGACGGGCAGGCGGGATGGCGGCGCATCGTGGCCGAGGCCGCCCGGCATGGGCTTCCGGTGCCCGGGTTCGCCTCCGCGCTGTCGTACTACGACGCGCTCCGCGCCGAGCGGTTGCCGGCAGCCCTCGTTCAGGGCCAGCGGGACCTGTTCGGCGCGCACACCTACCGTCGCGTCGATGTCCCCGGCGTGTTCCACGTCGACTGGTCGGGTACCGGCGACGAGCACACCGTCGGGTAGAACTCCATGAGTAGCTCTCACCTCGATGCCGAGCACGGAGTCGAGCCGCCGAAGCCAGTCTCGGCTTTCGAGTTGTTCTTCGATCTCGTCTTCGTGTTCGCATTCATCCAGGTCACTGCACTCGTCCTGGCTCAACCCGATGCCGCCGGACTGGGACGCGGCCTGGTCGTGCTCGCTCTGCTGTGGTGGGCCTGGGCCGGATTCGCCTGGTTGACGAACGCCGTCGATACCAGCGCGAACGGCCCGCGCGTGGTGCTGCTCGCCGCCATGGCGGCGATGCTGGTGGTCGCCGTCGCGGTGCCCACGGCGTTCACCAGCAACTCGATCTTCTTCGCCGGCGCGTACATCGTGGTACGCGCGCTTCACGTCGTGCTCTACGCGGTGACGGGCCAGCGAGCGATCCTGCGGCTGGCTCCTGGCTTCGCGCTGGCGTCCGCCTTGCTGCTCTCGGGCGCGTTACTGGCAGGATGGGCACAGGTGGTGCTCTGGCTGACCGCGATCGCGATCGACTACGGGTTCCCGCTGGTGCGCGGCGTCCATGGCCTGACCGTGCATCCCGCGCATTGGGCGGAGCGCTACCAGTTGGTGGTCATCCTGGCTCTCGGCGAAACCGTCATCGCAAGCGGCCTAGGTGTCGTCTCCGCGGCCGAGCGGCTCACGGCGCCAGTGATCAGCGGCATCGTGATATCCGTCGCGGTGATCGGCGGGCTGTGGTGGGCCTATTTCGACCGCGAGTCGGCGCAGACTCATGATGCGCTCACCAGCAGCCGTGGCACGGCTCGCACCTACCTTGCCCGCGATGCGTACAGCTACCTGCACCTCGCCCTGGTCGGCGGGATCGTGGTCATGGCCGCAGGGCTGGAGACCGCGATGCACCATCCGCTCGAGCCGCTGGACGGCATCTTCCCGGCCGCCCTCGGCGGCGGAGTTGCGGTCTTCCTTGCCGGTCTTGCCGCGACCCGGTTTCGCCGCGGCGACCCTCCGCGTCCGGAACACTACGCCGGCGCCGGACTCGCTCTGGCCACCGTCGCGCTGGCGTACGCGGCGCCCGCGATCGGCTCGCTTGCGGTCCTCGCTGCGGTGCTCTTCGGCGTCACGGTGTACGACCTTCGGCGCGGCGCGGCTGTCGACGGCACAGCCGGAGCGGCAGCCGACGACGCCGCCCATTAGAGCGCGCCGCGCCCTGCGACCAGAAAAACAGTTGACCTCAACCTAACTTCAATCTCTAGCGTTGTCTTGCCTGGCGCAACGCTGCGCCTACGTCTTCGAACATCTCGAGGAGAGAAACCTGTGCAACGAGCCCACGACACGATCACCGACCTGATCACAGATCTGCGATCAGCGGTCAGCGGCGAAGTCGTCACGCCGGACGATCCCGGCTACGACAAGGACCGGACCGTGTTCGCCGCTCAGATCGACCGGCGACCCGCTGCCATCGTCCGGCCGGCCACCGATGTCGAGGTTGGCCGCGTCGTCACGCTTGCTCGCGAGACCGGCGTCCCCCTCGCCGTCCGGTCCGGTGGCCACAGTCTGGCCGGTCACGGCGTCCTCGACGACGGTATCGTCGTCGACCTCGGCGCAATGCGCCGCCTGCAGATCGACGCCGACGGCCGCACCGCCTGGGCAGAGGCCGGACTGACAGCAGGCGCCTACACGAAAGCGGCCGGCCAGCACGGCCTAGCCACCGGGTTCGGCGACACCGGGACGGTGGGTATCGGCGGCATCACGCTCGCGGGCGGCGCCGGTTTCCTCTCACGGAAGCACGGCCTGACAGTCGACAACCTCCTCGCGGCGAACATCGTCACCGCGGACGGCGAGTCGCTCCGGGTTGACGCCGACAACCATCCAGACCTCTTCTGGGCCATCCGAGGCGGTGGCGGGAACTTCGGCGTGGTCACCCGGCTGCGGTTCCGGCTGCACGACGTCCGCGAGTTCGTCGGCGGGATGCTCTTGCTGCCCGCCACTCCCGAGACCGTCGCCGGGTTCGCCGCCGCGGCGGACACGGCGCCGGATGAGCTGACGACGATCGCCATGGTGATGAAGGCGCCGCCGATGCCGTTCATCCCGGCCGAGCACCACGGCAAGACGGTGGTCATCGGCCTGATGGGGTACATAGGCCCGGCTGACCGTGGCGAGCGTGCGCTCGCACCGTTCCGCGACCTTGCCACGCCGCTGGCGGACATGGTCCAGCCGATGCCCTACACCGGAATGTTCCAAGAGGACGACGAGGAGTTCCGCCCGACCGCCGTGACCCGGTCCATGTTCCTCGATGGGTTCGACGAAGCGGACGCCGAGATGGTGCTGCGCGCTCTCGATGAGACGACCTCGCCCATGGCGGGCGTTCAACTGCGGACCCTGGGCGGGGCCATTGCGCGGGTCGCCGACGACGCCACCGCCTACGCGCATCGGCAGCGCCGCATGATCACCAACGTCGTCGCCGCGTACCAGAACCCCGACGAAGCCCCCTACCAGGAGGACTGGGTGGCTAAGGTCGCGGCCGCCTTCGGGCGGGTCGCGCCGGGTGTGTACACGGGCTTCCTCGGCGACGAAGGCCCGGAACGGGTGCGGGAAGCGTATCCAAGGGCTACGTGGGATCGCCTCGTGCAGGTGAAACGCCGGTACGATCCAACCAACCTGTTCGAGAGCAACCACAACATCGCGCCCGCGGAGATCTCGGGCTGACGGTTGGCATACTGGCCCGGGTGGAGCTGAGCGAGGAGTTCGCCTGGCAGGGACGCACGGTGCGCTGGGCACGGCTCGGTAGCGGGCCGCCCGTGGTGTTCTGCCACGGCACGCCATGGTCGTCGGCGCTGTGGGAACCGTTCGCGCGCGCCCTCTCCGGCCAGTTCGAGTGCTACCTGTGGGACATGCCGGGGTACGGTCGCTCTTCCAAGCACGGCGACCACCGGGTTTCCCTGGACGTCCAAGGCGAACTTCTTGCCGACCTGCTCGATCACTGGGGCATGACCCGGCCGCACGTGGTGGCGCACGACTACGGCGGCGTGGTTTCGCTGCGGGCACATCTGCTGCACGGTGCGATCTATGCCTCGCTCGCCCTGGTGGACGTGGTGGCGCTCGCACCGTGGGGCTCGGAGTTCTTGCGGCTGGTCAGGGACAACGCAGCGGTTTTCGCGGCGCTGCCGGCGGCGATCCACCGCGGCCTGGTGCGGACATACATCGCGGGCGCGAGCTACCAGGGCCTCGACGACCGGCAACACGACCGGCTAGCGGAGCCGTGGCTGGATGCCGTCGGGCAGGCGGCGCTCTACCGCCAGATGGCGCAAGCCGACCAGGCGTACACCGACGAGGTGGAGGCACGGTACCCGACGCTGGACCTCCCGGTGCTCGTCGCGTGGGGGACTGAGGACGCATGGGTCCCGGTCGAGCACGCCCGCCGCCTAGCCGAGTTGATTCCCGGCGCGCGCCTCGAGCTGATCGAAGGAGCCGGCCATCTGGTTCAACTGGACGAGCCAGTTGCGCTGGCGACGACTTTGCAGCGCTGGCTCAGCGGGCAAGGCGCGCGGTAACGCCCCGTCGGCGGCTCCGCGGTCGCGAATGCCACCCGGCCATCACTCGGTGCCGCCCTCAGAGCCGCCACCGTCCTCGGAGCCACCGTCCTCAGAGTCGCCACCCTCAGAGCCGCCGCCGTCCTCCGGCTGTTCGCTGTCCTCGGGGTTCTCCGGGGGCGGCTGCTGCGGCTGCTCCGGCTGGATCGGATCGTCCGGGATCACCCGGCCCGCCTCCGCGTCCCATTCGCCGTAGCGCGAGTCGACCTCGACCTCCGCCTCCCGCATCTGCTTGGCGATGAACTCCTGGAACGCCGCTTCGCCTTCCTGCCTCTTCTGCCGCTCAAGTTGAGTACGGATCTCCTCTTCGACGTCCTCGAACGCCGGCTTCTCAAGGCGCTGGATGACATGGAATCCGAACTGACTTTCCACGGGACCGACGAGTTCGCCCTCCTCGGCGCCGAAGAGCGCATCCTCGAATGCCGGCACCGTAGCTCCAGGCTGCACGAAACCGAGATCGCCGCCTTGCTGCGCGGTCCCGTCGGTGGAGGTCTCCTCCGCGACTTTCGCGAAGTCCTCCCCGTTCTCGATGCGCTCGACCACCTGGTCGGCCTCCGCCTCGTCCGCGACGAGAATGTGGCGGGCGGGAGCACCCGCGTCGTACGCCTCTTGAACCTCCTCGTCGGAGACACCCGGGCCAAGCTCGGTAATCATCGCTTCCTGCAGTGCGACGACCTCAAGCTGGCGGTCGACCTCCTCGCGATCGAGACCCTGCTGCTCGAGTTGCGTGTAGAAGGCGTCCTCGCCGCCGAACTGCGCCGCGATCTCTGCACGGCTCTTCTCGATGTCCTCCTCGGTCACGTCGACGCCCAACTCCTCGGCACCGTCGCGCAGGACGATCTCGAAGATGTACTGGTTCAGCGCGTCGACCTGTAGTTGCTGATCCAGCCTCCCCTCATCGATGCCCTGAAATTGCTGCTGGACCGCTGGGTTCTGGCCGATGAGCTCGGCCTGCGACTCCACGTCCTCGGTGGCGATGTCGGTGCCGTTCACAGTCGCTGCTACAGAGTCGTCCCCGCCGCAGGAAGCGACGACAACAGCCCCCACCCCGATGACCGCAGCACGGATGGCGGTTTTGGCAGAAAGCACAGATGATCCAATCAGAACGGATGGTTGGCTCTACTCTAGGTGTCCGCTTAGATGAAACAGAAATGCGGGCGGGCCGTTCGACGCCTGTGTCCTCCGCCGTGACCGGTAGCGTCGTCGCCTGCGGA
>CAZMXH010000259.1:4729-5355 GCA_964570165.1 uncultured Actinomycetes bacterium | reverse complement strand
CCGGTGCCGCGCTGGCGACGATCAACCGGCTGCCTGTGCTGCTGCTGCCAGGCGACATCTTCGCGACCCGGGTCGCGAACCCGGTGCTTCAGGAGCTCGAGGACCCCCGGTCGTACGACGTGTCCGTCAACGACGCGTTGCGGCCCGTTTCCCGGTACTGGGACCGCATCAACCGGCCGGAGCAGCTTCCCGCCGCGCTGCTGGCCGGGACGAGGGTGCTCACGGACCCCGCCGAGACCGGCGCGGTCACTCTCGCGCTTCCCCAGGACGTGCAGGCCGAGGCGTACGACTGGCCGGCGGACCTGTTCCAGCGGCGGGTGTGGCGCATCCCGCGGCCTGCCCCGGACCCGGCCGCGCTGGAGCGCGCGTTGAACGCCATCCGCGGTGCCCGGCGGCCGCTCCTGATCGCCGGTGGCGGGGTGATCTACGCGGGCGCTACGGATGCACTGCGCGCTTTCGCCGAGGCGACCGGCATCCCTGTCGCGGAGACGCAGGCCGGCAAGGGCGCGCTGCCGTACGACCATCCGCAGGCGGTCGGGGCCATTGGCGTCACGGGCACGACCGCGGCCAACACCTTGGCCCGCCAGGCGGACCTGATCCTCGGCGTGGGCACCCGGTACAGCGAC
>CAZMXH010000259.1:0-4719 GCA_964570165.1 uncultured Actinomycetes bacterium | reverse complement strand
TTCGCCGACCCGTCGATCGTCAGCCTGAACATCACGGCGTTCGACGCGGGAATGCTCACCGGCATGCCCCTCGTCGCCGATGCCCGGGCCGGACTCGAGGCACTGTCCGGCGGCCTCGCCGGCTGGACGGTCGACCCCGCGTACCGGGACGAGACGGCCGGGCTGGCGGCGGCGTGGGACGAGCGTGTCAGCGCGGCGTACACCCTCGGGCACAGCCCGCTGCCGGCGCAGAGCGAGGTCATCGGCGCGGTCAACGAGGCCGCCGGCCCGCGGGACGTGGTCGTCTGCGCGGCCGGCTCGATGCCCGGGGACCTGCACAAGCTGTGGCGCACCCGCGACCCGAAGGGCTACCACGTCGAGTACGGGTACTCGTGCATGGGCTACGAGATCCCGGGCGGCATCGGGGTGAAGCTTGCCGACCCCAGCCGGGAGGTCTTCGTCCTCGTCGGGGACGGGTCGTACCTGATGATGCCGGGCGAGTTGGCGACCGCCGTCGCCGAGGGTGTCAAGCTCATCGTTGTCCTCGTCGACAACGGCGGCTACGCCTCGATCGGGGCGCTGTCGGAGTCCGTCGGCTCCGGCGGCTTCGGCACGCGGTACCGGTACCGCGACCCTTCCACCGGAGGGCTGGACGGCGACCCGCTACCTGTCGACCTCGCCGCCAACGCCGCCAGCCTCGGCGCCGACGTGCTCCGCGCGACCACGGTCGCCGACCTCCGCGAGGCGCTGGCGGCGGCCGTGGCGGCCGAGCGCACGACGGTCGTGCACATCCGCACCGACCCGGGTGTCGCGTCACCCGACAGCGAGGCCTGGTGGGACGTCCCAGTGGCGGAGGTCTCCGAGCTGCCCGCCACGCGCCAGGCTCGCGAGCGCTACGACCGCGACCGGAAGCAGCAGCAGTGATGCCGTCGATAGCAGTTTGGTCACTGTTTGACCAGAGTCTGGTCAGAGGGGAATAAGTAATGACATTCTGACAGCCGTATGACGGGTCGAGAAATCCCGCCCAACCAGGATGGAGGAACGATGACAACCTTTCGCTCGCGTGGCCGAGCGGCGGCCGCGCTGCTGGCCCCCCTACTCGTACTCGCCGCGTGTGGCGGCGATGATGACGACGCTCCTGCCGACGATGAGGCCGCGGAGGAGGCCGCGGACGAAGAGGAGGAGCCTGGCGAAGAGATCCATCTGGTACTCGATGACGAGGCCGTCGCCCCGGAGCCGGTCGCGCTCTGGATCGATGAGTTCGTCATCCCCACGTTCGAGCAGATGATGGCTGACGAGGGCCGCAACGTCACCGTCGAGCACGTCGCAAGCGGTACGGAGGACTACAAGACCCAGCTCGCACTCGACCTGTCGGTCGGCGAAGGCCCGGACGTCACGCAGTTCGACCAGTTCTGGACCGCCGAGTTCGCCGCCGGCGGCCTGATCGCCCCGCTCACCGAGATCGTGGGCCCGGAGGTCGAAGAGTGGGAGGGCTGGAGCCAGATCCCGGAGGCCGTCGCGGACTCGCTAGCCATCGACGGCGTGCAGTACGGCATCCCGTCGGGCACCGATGGCCGGGTGATCTACTTCCGCAAGGATCTGTTCGAGCAAGCCGGTCTGCCGACCGACTGGCAACCTACGTCGTGGAATGACATTCTCGATGCCGCTCGCACCATTCAGAGCGAGCTGCCTGACGTAGTCCCAATGCAGCTCAACGCCGCGACCGGAGATGAGGCAACCACGTTGCAGGGCTTCGTCCCCATCCTGCTCGGCGCCAATGGTGACCTCTACACCGACGACGCGTGGCAGGGCGATACGCCGCAGCTTCGCGAGGCTCTCGACTTCTACGCCACCGTCTACGGCGAGGGCCTGGCCGACGCCGACATGCAGCTGCTGACCGACTGGCGCGACCGGTCGTTCGAGGCGTTCGCAGAGGGCGAGCTGGCCATGCTCATCGAAGGCGACTACCTCTGGCGCAGCGTGATCTCCGAAGGCGGCAACTTCCCCGTCGAGAACCGCGAAGAGGTCGTCGGCTGGGCGCTCATTCCCGCGCAGGAACCGGGCGCCGGCATCCGCGGGCAGGACTTCGTCTCGGCCTCCGGAGGCACCGGGTACATCATCAACCCGAACACCGAGCACCCGCAGGAGGCGTGGGAGCTGCTGTCGTTCATGGGCTCGTACGACGCTCAGGCCGAACGGGTCACGCGGGAGCCGCGCATCACCGCCCGCAACGATGTCAACGAGTTCGGCATCGCCGACGACCCGATGCTCTCGTTCGTCGCCAGCGAGGTGCTGCCGCTGACCTGGTACCGGCCAGGGTTCGAGGAGTACCCGCAGGTCTCCGAAGCCATCCAGCTGATGACCGAGAACGTGGTCGCCGGACGGGCGACAGTGGAGGAGGCCGCGGAGCAGTTCCAGTCTGACCTGGAGGACATCGTTGGCGCAGAAAACGTCGCCGGCGGCTGAGACCGACGTGACCTCGGCGGCGGCCCCGCGCACCCGGGACACCGCCGCCGAGGTCGCGGTCCTCAACAAGCCCACCGCCGTCGGCTTCGTCGTCCCGGCGATGGGCCTGATCGGCGTCTTCATGCTGTTTCCGGCGCTGTGGGCTCTCTATCTCGGGCTGACCAACTTCCGGCTCACCGGCAGCGCAGCCCTGAACCCGGAGTTCGTCGGCCTGGACAACTTCAGCGCGACGTTCGATGACCCTCTGTTCAGCAACTCGGTGCGGATCACGCTCATCTTCGTCGCGTTCTCCGGCGTGGTTGGCCAGATGGGCCTCGGATTCACCCTGGCCTGGCTGTTCCGCCGATGGCGCGGTGGCGTGCGGCGGGCCATCGAAGTGCTGGTGATCATCTCGTGGATCATCCCGGCGTCCGTCGTAGCGTTCCTGTGGCGCGCCTTCCTCGATGGGGATGAGGGGACGCTCAACTCGCTGATCCCCGGCGACGCGGCGACCGAGTGGCTGCTGAGGCAGCCGCTGCTGGCGATCATCGTGTTCAACATCTGGCGGGGCACGGCGTTCTCAATGCTGCTGTTCGACGCCGCGCTCAACACGATCCCGCCGTCCCACCTGGAAACCGCCAAGATCTCCGGCGCGTCGACCTGGCAGACCCTGCGCGATGTGGTCTTTCCCTCCGTCCGCGGCCACACGCTCACAACCGCGCTGCTGGTCAGCATGTGGACGTTCAACCTGTTCACACCATTCCTGCTGACGGGCGGAGGACCGAACTTCCAGACCGAGGTGATGGCGATCTACGTCTACCGGGTCGCGTTCCAGCATGGCGAGTTCGGCTTCGGTGCAGCCGTCTCGGCGATCATGCTTCTGATCAACCTGTTGATCGCGCTCGTCTACTTCCGGGTGCTGCGCGAGAGGAGGAAGACGTGACCGTCATCCCCGCTCTCCGCGCCGACGAGACCGACCCGTTCGCCACCGTACGAGCACTGCTCGCCCGGGTCGGCCTCTACGTGTTCACCGCTCTGGTGGGCGCGTTCTTCGCCATACCCATGCTCTGGCTGGTCTTCGCGCCGTTCGATCCGGCACCGTCGCTCAATGTGGCGCTGCCGCAGTTCACGCTGGACAACTTTGCGCGCGTGTTCGAGAATCCGCGCGCTGCGACCTCGTTGCTGAACTCGACCCTTCTTGCGGTGACCGCCACGGTGCTCGTCGTCATCGCGGGGGCGTTCGCCGGGTACGCCCTGTCCCGCGTACGCATTCCGGGCCGCAACCTACTGCTCTACCTGCTGATGCTGTTCTCCTCGGCGATCAGCGGCACGGCCACCATGGTGCCGACCTTCCTGCTCATCTACGAGCTTGGGCTGATCAACACGCATACCGGGGTGATCCTCGTCCTCACCGGAGGCATGCTCCCAACCGCGCTGTTCATCATCAAGGACTTCATGGATTCGGTGCCGCGCAGCTATGAGGAGTCCGCCCAGGTCGCCGGCGCGTCGCCGGTCCAGATCCTGCGCGATCTGGTCGTGCCGGTAGTCCGGCCCGGCCTTGCGGTGATCGCAGTCTGGGCCCTGGTCAACATCTGGGGCGACTTCCTGACGCCGTTCATCCTGCTCCGCAGCGCGGAGCTGTACCCTGCGGCGGTCGTCATCTACAACTTCTATGACGAAGTCGGCAGGCCGGACCTCAACCTGGTGTCCGCATTCGCCTTCCTGTACTCGATCCCGGTGGTGTTGATGTACTTGTTCGTGAACGCCCGCTATGGGTTCCGCTTCCATGGGGGGATAAAGCGATGACCGCGAGTGTCGAGCTGATCTCCTTGGTCAAGGAGTTCCCGGGCGGTGTGCGTGCCCTTGACGGCATAGACCTATCGATCGAGGCCGGCGAGTTCTTCGCACTGCTAGGCCCGTCCGGGTGCGGCAAGACGACCATGCTGCGCACGATCGCCGGGCTGGAGCTCGCCACCTCCGGAACAATCAAGATTGACGGGCGCGACGTCACGAAGCTTCCATCGGGCAAGCGCAACACGGCGATGGTGTTCCAGGATTACGCTCTCTACCCGCACATGACCGTCGTCGACAACGTGGCCTACCCGCTCAAGGTGCGCAGGGTCCGCCGCAACGAGCGTCGCCGCGTCGCCGCGGAGGCCGCCGCCAACCTGCAGCTGGATGAGCTGCTGGAGCGCAAGCCCGGCCAGCTTTCCGGAGGGCAGCAGCAACGGGTCGCCATCGCCCGGGCGATCGCGTACCGCGCCAACCAGTACCAGGTCGACGAGCCGCTGTCCC
>CAZMXH010000258.1:0-5358 GCA_964570165.1 uncultured Actinomycetes bacterium | reverse complement strand
ACGTGCGCCCCGGCGTCCCGCGCAGCGATCGCGGCCCGCAGGCCCGCCCCGCCCGCGCCCACGATGACGACGTCGTAGGTATGCCGCTCGATGCTGCTGGGATCTGTCATTCGCTGTCCCTCAGAAGAACCGTAGGTCGGAGATGACACCCGTGGCCACCAGGTACACGTAGAGGTCGGCGAGCGCCACCGAGAACAGCGAGACCTGGGCCCAGACGCCGTGGTTGGCGTTCCGCTTGGAGATCCACGTCCACACCCGGTACTGGATCGGGTGGCGGGAGAAGCTACGCAGCCGTCCACCGAACACGTGCCGGCACGAGTGGCAGGAGTAGGTGTAGATACCCAACAGGATCGCATTCACCAGCAGCACCAGCGTGCCGACTCCCATGTGGCCCCACTCGTGCGCTTCGTTGCGGAAGCTCAGGATCGCCTCGTAGAGCAAGATCGGAGGGTAGAGAGCCGCGATATAGAACGAGTACCGGTGAATGTTCTGCAGAACCAGCGGGAACCGGGTCTCGCCGGTGTACCGCCGGTGCGGCTCGGCAACCGCGCATGCCGGCGGCGACAGCCAGAACGAGCGGTAGTAGATCTTGCGGTAGTAGTAGCAGGTCACCCGCAGTGCCAGCGGGAAGACGAGGATGATGAGCGCCGGCGAGTACGGGAACCCGCTGATGGGCTGCCCGAACGGGCTGGCGCCGTCCGGGCAGGCGGTGCTGAGGCACGGGGAGTAGAACGGCGAGAGGTACGGCGCGGCGTAGTAGCCATCGCCCGCGAACGCCCGCCAGGTCGCGTACACCACGAAGGCGAGCAGGACGACGGCGATCCACGCTGGGTACAGCCACCACCGATCCCTGCGGAGCGTGCGCGCCGTGATGCGCGCCCGAGCCGGCGACTGGACTCCAGTGGCCATGGTCACCGGGTGCACCGATCGTCGGCGCGGGAATCGATGTCCGAGGCGTCGGTCCAGATGCTGTAGTAGCTCACGTCGGGCGTCTCCTCGTACTCGCGGTCGTCGACAGGGGTAGCGACCCGGCGGCATCCTGGCATGACCTCGCCGCTCGGTCCAGCCTAGCCCCCAGGTCGGAGCCCAGGTGTGGCCGTTATCACGCCTGGCAGGGCGGTCGCGTTATTACGCCCTGGGAGTGTCTTGGTCTCAGGTCCGTAACACCGCGTCGCCGATGATTGTGTCAGGACCGGACAGCATGGTCAGCTTTGACCAAAGCGGTGTCGATCGGTCCCGTGTGCTCAGCTGGGGCCTGTCCGATCGACAGGAGACGAGCGACGGAGGAGCAGTCACAGTGAGAACTCCAAGACGAACGGTGCGGCTCGCCGTCTACGCCGCCGTGACCGCACTCGCGCTGAGCGCGTGTGCCGGTGACGACGGCGGTGACGACGACGGGGTCGAGGAGAGCGCCGACGAGGGCGCCGAGGACGGTGATGGCGTCGAGGCGATGCCCGGCCTAGAAGGCTGCGGCGAGGACCCGCTGAACTGCAACTCCGGTGAACGCGGCGAGGGCGGCGAGATCACCTTCCTGGTCAACCAGGGCCATGACAGCGCGTACAACTCGCAGCGCACCGAGGGCAACTCGGTCTACCTGGTCCAGATGGAGGCCGGCATCTTCCTCGAGCCGGCGTTCCAGGGAGGCGGCGGCTACTCGCCGGCAGGCGACTGGGAGTGGAACCTCGACCTGCTGGCCTCCGAGCCCGAGGTGGTCAGCGAGGACCCGCTCACCGTCAACTACGTGATCCGCGACGAGGCGGTATGGAGCGACGGCGAGCCGATCAACGTCGATGACGTGCGCTGGCTCTGGTACCACAACAGTGGCGATGAGGAACTGTGCACGGCGTGCAACCCGGCCGACACGTCTCTCTACGCCCCGACTGCCAGCATCGAGGCGTCCGACGAGGCCGGCAAGGACATCACGATCACCTACGAGGACGGCTTCACCCACCCCGAGTGGTTCTCGCGTGGTCTGATCATGTACCCGGCACACATCGCGACGGAGCAGGCGGGAGACTGGGAGAACGACCCGGACGCGATGACGGCCTCGTCCGAGTACTTCCTGAACAACCCCCCGACCGTGTTCTCCGGTCCGTACGTCGTCGAGAGCTGGACGGCGGACGAGACACAGGTCCTGGTACCGAACGAGAACTGGTACGGCGAGACCCAGCCGACGCTGGACACCGTCGTCAAGCAGGTCATCCCGGACCAGCCGTCGTGGGTGCCCGCGATGCAGAACGAGGAGATCCACGGTGGCTCGCCGGCCTCGTTCACGCCGGACGTCCTCGAGCAGCTCGGCGAGCTGCCGGGTGTCTACACAGGGGTCGGCTCCTTCGGCGCCGTGTGGGAGCACGTCGACATGAACATGGACGTGCTAGACGACGCCCCGTTGCGCCAGGCGATCTTTACGGCCATCGATACCGGTGACGCCCGCGAGCGGATCTGGGGCGCGCTCGGGGATCTCGGCTTCGAGATGCCACCGCTGCGGCAGAACCACATTTTCCCGCAGGCCAGCGAGTTCTTCGAAGACCACCTGAGCGACACCGGCTACGGGACCGGTGATGTCGAGGCCGCCCGCGCCATCCTGGAGGAGGCCGGCTACACCGGCTTCGAGTCCGGCGGCACGCTCACCGACCCGGACGGGGAACCGGTAAAGGACATTCGGTTCCGCTTCCTGGCAGGCAACGAGAACCGCAACACCTTCGTCCAGCTGAGCCAGTCCTACCTTGCGGAGATCGGCATCACGGTGACGCCGGAGGCGATCCCTCCGGACCAGCTGGGTACCGTGCTCACCGAGGCCGACTACGACATAGTCATCTTCGGGTGGAGTGGCTCGCCGCTGTTCGCGGTGGCGCCGCATCAGTACTGGCACTCGGAGGGCGCGAGCAACTTCGGCCACCTGTCCAACCCTGAGGTGGACGAACTCGTCACCGCGATCTCGGCGCAGCCCACGCAGGAGGAGGCGGCCGCCCTGGCCAACGAGGCCGTGCAGCTCGTCATGGAAGAGGCCTACGTGCTGCCGCTGTGGGACACCCCGAACATGGCGTTCGTGTCCGACCAGTACGTCAACATCCGGGACAACCACGCCAACAGTGAGCGGGCGTTCTACAACATCGAACACTGGGGCGTGTCGGTCCAGTAACCGGTCCGTCACACTCCTACCGATGTAGCCGAGCGGCTTCGGCCCCGGGCACTTTGAGTGCCCGGGGCCGAAGGTCACTCACCTGGGTGCGAAGGAACCATCCATGCTGGTATACAGCGTACGGCGGCTAGGGATCTCGATCGTGGTCCTGCTCGCGGCGACGTTCCTGGTATTCGTGCTGGTGGACGCAACGGGGGACCCGCTTCAGGAGCTGTTGCTGCAAGTCCCGCCGCCGCCTGAGGAGGTCATCGAGCAGCGGCGGCAGCAGCTCTACCTGGACCGCTCCACCGCTGAGCGGTACTGGCTGTGGCTCACAGGCTGGGGCACCACCAACGGCGACATCGGACTGTTGCAGGGGAAGTGGGGACCCTCGACCCGCGGCCTCGACCTCGGCCAGGCGATCGCCGAACGGTTCATCATCACGTTGCGTCTGGTCGGCGTGGCAACGATCCTGTCGTTCATCCTCGCGATCATCTCCGGGGTGGTCAGCGCGGTTAAGCAGTACTCGAAGCTCGACCACGTGCTGACGCTGATCGCCTTCCTGGGCCTGGCGATGCCGATCTTCTGGTTGGCCGCATTGATCAAGGAGAGTGGTGTCTGGGCAAACGAGCAGATAGGGAGGAGCTTGTTCTACACCGTCGGCGCGACGTCACCGACGTACGACCGGATGAGTTTCCTGGAGAGGATCGGCGATGTCTCCGGTCATCTGGTGCTGCCGACGATCGCGCTGGTGCTGAACGGCTACGCGCTGATCAGCCGGTTCCAGCGGGCGTCCATGCTCGAGGTGTTGAACAGCGACTACGTCCGGCTGGCGCGGGCGAAGGGCGTACCGAACCGGGTGGTGATGCGGCGCCACGCGTTGCGGACAGCCCTGATCCCCGTCGTGACGCTCGGTGCGATCACCGTCGCCGGGGCCGTCGGCGGTGCTGTGATCACCGAGACGATCTTCCGCTGGCGCGGCATGGGGACCTTCCTGGTCGGTTCGATTGGCGACCGAGACGCGTACGCGGTGATGGCGGTCGTGCTGCTGCTCGGTGCGGTCGTCATCCTGTTCAACCTGATCGCCGACCTGCTCTACGCGGTGCTCGATCCGAGGATTCGACTATGAGTGACCTCAACCGTATCTCGGCCGATGAGGCGGCACTCGGCATCGAGGCCGAGGCGATCACTACCGAGCACCGCAGCCAGTGGCGCATCGTGCTCGGCCGGTTCTTCCGGCACCGGCTCGCGGTCGCCAGCCTGGTGGTCTTCCTGCTGATCGTCGCGTTCGCCTTCGTCGTGCCGCTGTTCTGGAACTGGAGCTACACGATCTACCGCGAGATTCCCAGCAACCAGCCCCCGAGCTGGGAGCATCCGTTCGGTACGACAAGGGCCGGGCACGACTACATGGCGCAGGTCATGCGCGGGATCCAGCAGACCCTCAAGACCGGTCTGACGGTCGCGGCGATGTCAACGGTGCTCGGCGGAATCCTGGGAGCGATCGCTGGCTACTACCGCGGCAAGACGGACTCGCTGATCATGCGGTTCGTCGACCTGCTGTTCACGATCCCGTTGCTCGTCGTCGCGCTGGTGGTCGCCGGCTTCCTCGGGTCGACGCAGTGGTGGCACCTCGCACTCGTGCTCGGGGCGTTCATCTGGCTGAACAATGCGCGGGTCGTGCGCGGCCAGGTGCTCTCGCTTCGGGAGCAGGAGTTCATCGAGGCGGCGCGGGCGATGGGCGCGTCGGATCGCAGGATCATCTTCCGGCACCTGATCCCGAACACGACGAGCGTGCTGATCGTGGACTTCACGCTCGCAATCGCACTCGCGGTGCTCGTCGAGACCGCGCTGTCGTTCATCGGCTTCGGCATCCAGCCGCCCGATGTCTCGCTCGGCTTCCTCATCAGCGAGGCACAGACGGCGGTGTGGACCAGGCCGTGGCTGTTCTACTTCCCGGGGGTCTTCATTCTTCTGATCGCGTTGTGCATCAACTTCCTGGGCGACGGGCTGCGAGACGCGTTCGACCCCAAACAGACGATGGTGCGGCGGTGACGTGACGGTGACGGGTTCCGACATAGTGCTCGAGGTCAACGATCTGAACGTCTCGTTTCCGACCGACGACGGCCTGGTACGGGCGGTCCGCGGGGTGTCGTTCGCCGTGCGCCGGGGAGAGGCGCTGGGCATCGTCGGCGAGTCCGGCTCCGGCAAGTCGGTGTCGTCCCTTGCGGTGATGGGGC
>CAZMXH010000257.1:0-5361 GCA_964570165.1 uncultured Actinomycetes bacterium | reverse complement strand
GATTCTCCTTCAGGACTGACTTAACCGTCCTGCCAGGAATCTTGACGCGCGACACTATGACAGCGTGCTCGAACAGGAAGTGCCGGCCGGCAATGTTGTCGTCCTCGCAAGCGCCAACGTGGGCATTGGGCCACCGCCGGAAGTTCCGGATCTCGATGGTGCTCTGCGATGCCGGCTGGAGGTGGAGGTGCTGGACACTGGTCGAGTTGATGTGGAGGTCACCTTCGACGACCCACACGACTGCCTGCGGTTGCGCTGATCGGCGAGGCACATGTAGCCGACCGCACGCTCGATGGCCAAGTGAAGGTTCGCGGCTACGGGTTGCTCGAGGCTGCTCTTGCCCGTCCGCCGGTGAGCGTCGCCGGTCGGGATGCCTATCCGACGCCGGACCACAAGGCGGCGGCACTGCTGCACTCTCTGGCGCGCAATCGCGCACTTCTCGACGGGAACAAGCGGCTCGCCCTGGCTTGGCTCATCGCGTTCAACGGACCAAACGGCCGCAGACTGATCCTGGCCAACGACGACGCCTACGATCTTGTAATCGCCGTGGCCACTGGCGTCCCTCGCCGATGTCGATGACATTTGCCGGTCAGCTCGGGTCGGCTACCGCCGCGGCGTCGAGTTCGGCTCTGTGACTTTGGGTGGAGGGTTCGGTGCCGATGGCTACTTTGGCTCGTACCGCATCGCCACCGCCCCGGACCCGAGCTCCAGCTGGCTCACGAGCTTCAGATCGACATGCTTCGATAGCCCGGCGAACAGCGTCGGCCCGTGGCCCGCGATCCTGGGATGCACGACGAACTCGTACTCGTCGATCAATCCCAGCTCCGCCAGCGCCTGCGGGAGCTTCACGCCGCCCACGAACAGTCCCTTGCCGGACTCCCGCTTGAGCTGCTGAACGGCGTTACCCAGATCTCCGCGCACGAGCTCGGCGTTCCAATCGACCTGGTCGAGAGTGCTGGACACGACGTACTTCTTTGCCGCATCGATCGTCCGCGCGAAGGGTTCGGTCCAATCGGGCATCGCCTGCGTCCGCGCCGACGGGCGCCACGCCGCCTCCATCATCTCGTAGGTCACCCGGCCAAACAGGAGGGCATCGGCCTGGCTGAGGTTCTCGGTGTGGTGACGATGGAGGTCTTCGTCCGCGACCATTGCGCGATGATCGCAGCACCCGTCCAATGTGACGTTGATGGAATACCGAAGGGGTCGCATTTACGTGCTCCTATGCCGTCGATGGTGGTCAGAGTTGTCGGGCGTGCTCACATCCTGTGTCTCGGGCCCGTGCAGGACTCCTGATGCGTGTTGATCGTCTTGGTCAAAAGGTAGACCTGCGAACGCCGACAGACTCATCGCCGCCGTGCCCGGACGTTGCCCGTGACCCGACTTGCGCCAGATGCGGACGTGCCGTCGTCGAGCCTGAACCGGCCTATATGCATTCAATGCGGTTAGCGGCACGTCCCTGGCGTCCCGGTCTTCGTCTATCCGCGGACGGAAGAGTCCCAGCGCCAAGTCTCGAGACGTGGGCGGTCGGCGAGTGGCGCCCGACCCGTGCACCAAAGAAGGACTTCGGACGGCTTGCCCTGTGGAGCGTCGGGAAACAGGCGTAACAGCGCGGGCTCGCAGAGCTCGTCCGGCGGTGCCCAGTTGATGTCCAGGCCTTGGGCGATGTCGTACGTATGCACGAGCACCTCCACGATGCCCATCGCTGCGAATCCCTCCCGGTCCGAGATGCCGTAGGGGTGCCAGGCGCGGGCGTCCTCGGAAGCGGACGCTACCGCGAGTCGTAGCACCTCACCACACATGACAATGGACCGGAGCAGACCCGCCGGAGTCGCTTCGTCCAGAACCTTGACCTCGATGGGCAGATAGTCGTCCAACGGCTTCGCTAAGACTTGCAACGCGTACGAGAACAAGCACTCCGCAACATGCTCGCCCGTCTGGCGACAAGACCAATCGAGGTCCCTGCCAGTCGGTTCCAGTCGGCACCGAGTGAGCTGTCGAGGGCGCGCTCCATCTCCGCAGTGCTCTCGCTCTCGACGGGCGCGGTCGGCACCGCGTCGTAGTGGTGCGCCGAGGACGGGTCCCAGCGGCGGTCGGCAGCGCCGAAGATCACCAGCACCGGGACGTCGAGCGCGGCGAGGCGCTCGGGCACGCTCCGCTCGGCGATGTACGCGGTGTTCCGGTTCAGCACCGTCCTGAACGTGCGATACGTCATGCCCCGGACGTCGGCTTCGCTCCAGTCCAGGCTGCGCTCGTTGTCCAGTCGGGCGGTGCTTGGCGCTCCTTTGAGGATGGCCTGCGGCTACTTGAACAAGACTGGCGCGACGTGCTCGTCCGCAGCGGCATCCTGACCAGGACTGGCCGACGGTGCTTTCGCGCGAACTCGGAGGCTCCGGCACATGAGGCGAGCTGTTCGCGCCACCCCATCCGTGGCGGAAGAGGATGCGCAGACGCCACAAAGAGACACTGCCATGTGGCTATACTTATAGCCATGTTGGCCGCCGAACAGATGTCGTTGGCCGAGGTGAAGAACCGGCTGTCCGAGGTTGTAGATCGTCTCGAACGCGAGCACGGCCGCCTAGTGATCACCAAACACGGGCGCCCGGCGGCAGTAGTGCTCAACATCGACGACCTCGAATCCCTCGAAGAGACGCTGGACGTCATGAGCAACTCTGAGCTCGTCGCAGACATTCGCCACGCCCTAGCCGAGCTCGAGGAAGGCGCCGCGTCCGAGCTGAGCAAGGACGAGGCACGCCGGCTGATCTCCGACCAGTGACCGAGCACGACTACACCGTCGCCTGGACGGCCTTGGTGCAGCGAGCCTTGACCAGGCTCCCAGAAAAGGTGGCCACCGCGGTCATCGAGTTCCTGTACACCTCTCTGGCAGCCAACCCCCATCGTGTCGGCAAGCCGCTCAGGCTGGACCTCGAAGGATTGCACAGCGCCCGCCGGGGTGATTACCGGGTCATCTACCGCATCGACGACACCAACCGCCAAGTCGCCGTCATTGCCATCGAGCACCGATCCGACGCCTACCGCCCCCGGCAATAGAAGCGCTCGGCGGCATGAGCGGTCGTTTGCCGCACGAGCCGTCACCGCTATTCGACGGGCTTCTGCGGCGGGTGGCCTTGGACGAGTTGGCTATCCAAGTGGAGAGGCGCCTCACCACATGGGCAGGGGTGCGGTCTCTCGTTGGTGCGATCGCGAATGAGCGCGTGGTCGCGGTCGCAAACGTGACGGATCGCCTCCAGTACCGTCTTCTGGAGACCTCTCCGTCGACTAGCGCCGCCCCTCAGCATGGCGCAGGTATGCCGGCGCCCGGACCTCTTGGCCCATGCCGTCGGTCGCCGTCGGTATGACTGTCCAGTCGCGGCAGAAGAGTGCAGTTGGTCTTGGTAGACGATGCCGTGTTCGATGAATACGGCAGCAGCTCACGGGCGGAAGGTGCGGCGGTAGGCCTCGGGTGAGACGCCGAGCTGGTGCCTGAAGTGGCGGCGCAGTGTTGTGGCGGTGCCCATGCCCGTGCGCGACGCGATCTGCTCGACGCTCAGGTCGGAGTTCTCCAGCAGTTCCTGTGCGCGGCGTACTCGCTGGGTGAGCAGCCAGCGCAGCGGGGTGGTCCCGGTTACCGCCTTGAAGTGCCGCGCGAGGTTGCGTGAGCCCATCCCGGCTTCACGCGCGAGGTCGCGCACCGTCAACGGGTGCTCGAGGCGTTCCAGTGCCCACGGCAGCACGTCAGCGAGGACGTGGTCCCGGCCGTGCGCGACCGCGGCAGGGATGAACTGGGCCTGGCCGCCCGGGCGGTGTGGGGGTACCACGAGGTTGCGCGCGAGGGCGTTGGCTACCGCCGTCACGTACATGTCGGCCAACGCCGTCGACGACCTGCACGCCCCTGACCCGTCAGGCCCAGTTGCGGTCGACCAGCGCGGCCGCTCGGCGCAGAGGTTCCTGGTCGAAGTCGTCGCACTATCCGGTGGCGCGGAACGCCGCGCGGTGGCCAGCGGCCAGGACATCTATGCGGTCACCGCGCCCCTGGTCGTCGAGGCAGCCTCTCGCATACTGGCCGGAGCGGGCGCCACCGCCGGCGTCGCCTCGGTCGGCGCACGCTTCGACGCAAAGGAGTTCCTAAGCTCACTTAGCCCGGAACACCTGACCCTCGGGTGACGGGACGACCAGACCACGCCATGAAGCGCTGCGCGGTCAGGGTCATGAGCGGACGCTTCCAACCGCGAGGAAGTCGTCATCACCCGAGCCGGACACGAGCCGGTCGTCATCGTCTCCCTCGACGACTACGAATCGCTCAAGGAGACGGCCTACTTGCTGCGCAGCCCAGGAAATGCCCGACGGCTGCTCACCGCATACGCGTCGCCGCAGGCCGCTACCACTACGGCCACTGACCACATCATCGGTTCATGAGTGGAAGTCGACAAAGGCAGTCCTGGACCAAGATCTGGACATGACTGGACGAGTTGAAGCAGCGGTCCGAGCAGCGGTACCGCTCGATGCGCCGCTCAGGACACCCTCAGGGCGCGGGCAGTTCACGGTCACCAGATAACACGACAGAAGGGCTCGTCCTCCTGCTCAGCGATAAGCAAGCTAAAGCAGCACCTCGTGCGTGCCACGGCAGGCTGGGCCGCCGTCGTGATCGAGAAAGCTGGCGTAGTTGGCGTGGACCGGAATCCTCCCGCCAACGTGAGGCTCGTTCCCAGCTGGTGACCACTCTGTTCGCGGCATGTGCGGATGCTCTGACGCGGCCACCAACTGCCGGGCCGGCTGGCCAGTATGTCGTTCAGCGACCACACCGGTCTGGCTGTTGCCATGGCCACTCGGCGGTGACCCATGCGGCGACGGCCTCAGCCAGTGGTTCGTCCAGGTCGGACCGGTCGGCGCGCACCCACGACTGGACGATTACATCGCCCTCCCACTCGGGGGGATAGAGATAGGCGCAGCCGATGACGTCGTCGTCAGCTGGGTCGAGAACGGTGAAGGTGAAACCCCTGCCCGCAGCGAAATCCGCGGCGTGGCGGTTCAAGTCGGCGAGATTGTCCTCGAGCGACATCCCGTCAATCGGTAGCCAGTCGCCGTCCGGAAAGCCCGGGGTGGCACGGATGTGCTCGATGCTGGAGGTCCACGCCGCATGGTCGGCCTCGTTGTGCTGCGGTCCTAGCGGCTCCAGCACGAACCGTTCCGTAGTCAGAGACCGAGGTGGCTCGAAGTCAGCCGGCACGAACAGTTCGGAGCGCACGTGTTGAGCGTAACAACGTGGCCGCGAACGGCTGCAGCTCAACCTGCTCGTTCGTGCGACCGGCGAGGTCGGCCGGCTGTAGCGCCCCGCGGGTTGACCACGTTCAGTGGGCGGGCCGG
>CAZMXH010000256.1:0-5364 GCA_964570165.1 uncultured Actinomycetes bacterium | reverse complement strand
CCGGGGTCGCCTGGAGATGCCGGTCATCGGTGTGGCGCTGTCCGACCTCGATGACGTCGGTTTCAGGGAGCACGCTCGCGTTGCGGTGGCCAAGGTGGTGGACGACGTCGAAGACGCGGCCATGGAGCGATTCACCCGCTCCCTCGCCCTGGTGGACGGCGACTACCGTGATCCGACGACATACGACCGGCTGGCAAACCGGCTGGGCCAATCCGAGCGACCGGCCCATTACCTCGCGATCCCGCCGTCGCTTTTCCCCACCGTGATCGAGGGACTGGCGAGGGTCGGACTGAACCACAACGCGCGAGTGGTAGTCGAGAAGCCGTTCGGACGTGATCTTGCGTCGGCCCGGGAGCTCAACCGCGTGTTGCTCGCCGCCTTCGACGAGACGTCGGTCATGCGCGCTGATCATTTCCTGGCAAAGGAGACCGTCGAGAACCTGCTGGTGTTCAGGTTCGCGAACACGTTCCTGGAACCGCTGTGGAACCGGAGCCACATCTCCAGCGTGCAGGTGACGATGGCTGAGTCGTTCGGAATCGAGGGCCGTGGCGTGTTCTACGACACGGTGGGAGCCATCCGCGACGTCGTGCAGAACCACCTGATGCAGGTCGTCGCCATGCTCGCCATGGAGCCGCCCTCCGGGAGCACCGCGGAAGCCCTGCGGGACGAGCGCGTCAGGGTGGTGCGCGCGATGCAACCTGTCGACCCGGCCCACGTGGTCCGCGGGCAGTACGCCGGGTACCGGGACGAGCCCGGAGTCGCGGCGAACTCCAACGTCGAGACGTACGTCGCGCTGCGTCTGGACATCGAGTCCTGGCGGTGGGCCGGAGTGCCCTTCTACATCCGGGCCGGCAAGCGGCTTCCCATGACCACGCTCGAGGCCGTGGTGGAGTTTCGACCACCACCGAGGATGCTCTTCGGAGGAGCTGACTCCCGGCTGCCGCAGCCCAACGTGGTCCGGCTACGACTCGGCGACGACGCAGGCATCACCATGACAGTGCAGGCCAAGCAGCCCGGCAGGCAGATCGCCACCCGCCCGGTCGACCTCTCGGTCGACTTCGACACCGTTCTGGGCCGGCGCGACCGCGCCTACGTCCGCCTGCTCGACGATGCCCTCGACGGAGACATGCATCGCTTCGCCCGGGAGGACATGGTGGAGCACGCGTGGCGTGTTGTCGAACCGATGCTCCACGACGACCGTCCAGCACATCCGTACCAACCCGGAACATGGGGGCCGGAGGTCGCCGACGGCATCCTCAGCGAGGGGCGCTGGCGTGCCCCAGAGGGTTGACCCGATGACGAGTGCCCTCCTTGTTCCGGGCAGGCGCCGCGGGTCTCACTGTCGGTGACTTCTCGCGGTAGGCAACGTGGCGAAGACCACCAGTCCGACCACGATCGGAATCCAGTGGCCCACCAGTCGCCACCCCAGAACGGTCGCCGCCGCTCCGGCACCTGACGCCCCCAGCGTCACCAGCCCACCACAACGCCGAGGCGAGCAGTCGGCCGACCCGCTCCGTGAGCTGCTCACTTCCAGCCCAGCTCCACCAAGAGTGCCTCCTCGACGCCCAGTGCATGGCCGATCTCGTGGCCCAGCACCTTGCGGACTCGCTCGGACACCTCGTCCGGCGAGCGGCATACCCGGAGGATCGGCACGCGGTACAACTCGATCCGGTCCGGCAGGCTGCCCGGTATCCGCATCCCGCGGCGTGATCTCGCCACGCCGTGGAACTGGCCGAGCAGCAGCCCCGACCCGTGCCAGTCGGCCGGAGGCTCGTCATCGACCAGAATCGCCACGTCCCCGACCGCCCGTTGCACCCACTCCGGCATGCCGGCAAGCGCGTCGGCGACGAGATCCTCGAACTCGTCCAGCGACATCGCGTCCACGTCCACGCTGGCGTTCCTCCTCACCACCAGCATCCCTTGTTACCTGCGGTCGGGCTGCCGTGGGATGGCTCGCAAGCCGTAACGCTCTCCGCCCGCTGGCCGATGTGACCGAGGCAGCCGCCGCGATCGCGCGGGGGCGACCTTGACGTGCGACTTCGCGCCGAGGACGACGTCCGCTTCGCGGCTGACGTAAGTCACGAGTTGCGGACACCGCTACCCGGGGGGGGTGGGCCTCGGACATGCCATCGCCGCCCGCCACGTGCACTGGCACGCTGGAACGATCAGTGTCGAAGATCGCCCCGGCGGCGGCGCACGCTTCATCATGGAACTCCCCACGTCCTCGCCACCGGCTTCTTAGCCAGCGCACAGCTTCCTCTTGGATCGTTGTCAGGCTCGCTGTCCATGCTCATTGGTGGTGCAACAAGTCCACATCGGGGACAACGTCATGACAGAGAACCCAACCATCCATCCCGCCCTGGGCGGGCCGGCGTCCAGCGATTACGCCGATTCCGAGGCCCGGTACGAGAAGCCTGACACGTCGCCTCCTCCGCCGCGTGAGCCCGGCCCGCCGCGGCCTCGCGCATCGGGTCCCCTGCGTCGACGAGTCATCGCTATCGTCGCTGCGGTGCTGGCGCTCATGCTCGGATCCGGTGTCATCGGCGGATGGGCAGCGACCGAACTGGCGGGTAGTTCCGTGGCCCCCGCGGCGGCGGCGCCGGTTCAGCACGCCCCTCCGGGCGGCTCGCTCGCGGACGTCGTTGCCACGGCACAGCGCAGCGTGGTCTCGATCACGACCGGCGCGGGAGAGGGCTCAGGCGTCACGCTCGACACCAGCGGGCACATCCTCACGAACAACCATGTGATCGCGTCTGCCCAAGGTGGGGAGATGACCGTGACCTTCGAGGATGGCACATCACAGCAGGCCTCGATCGTCGGCACGGACCCACAGAGCGACCTTGCTGTGATCAAGGTTGACGACGGGTCAAACCTCACGCCCGCCACGTTCGCCGACAGTGACACCGCCGAAGTCGGCGACCAGGTCCTCGCCCTGGGCAGCCCGCTCGGGCTGGAAGGCACCGTCACGTCCGGAGTTATCAGTGCCAAGGACCGGACCATCAACGAAGGTGGGCAGCCAGGTCCGCAACAGGCCGGTGCGACGGCGATCTCCGGGTTGCTGCAGACTGATGCGGCGATCAACCCCGGGAACTCCGGCGGGGCGCTCGTCGACACAGCCGGACAGGTGGTAGGCATCAACACAGCGATCGCGACGACAGGCAACGGCGGCGGGAACATCGGCGTGGGCTTCGCGATCCCGTCCAACACGGCGAAGTCGGTCGCCGAGCAGCTGATCAAAGGCGAGCAGGTCGCACACCCTTACCTCGGCGTCAGCATCGCCCAGGCCGGCGGCAGCGGTGCCATCATTCGAGTGGTCGATCCCGCGGGTCCGGCGGCCCAGGCTGGTCTCGAGCAGGGAGATGTCATCACGAAGATCGGCGACATGACCGTGAACACGCCGCCCGACGACGTGAAGTCCGCCGTTCAGGGCGCCGAGGTGGGTCAGCAGATCACGATCACCTACACCCGCGGGGGAGCCGAGAACACGGTGACGGTCACCCTCGCTGACACGCCGTGACCGGCTCAATTCGACGGGAATGGACTGCGCTGAGGCGGTCGAGGCGTCGTGCCTTGCAACGAGGCTGGTGCATAGCGGGCGGCGCTTCTTCCTAAGGGGGAGGCATGGACACTAGCTCGACGTACTTCGATCCAGTCGCCATTCGGGGTGTAGTGACGCAGCCTCACGCAGTGGTTGCCGGGGGAACGTCTCGCAGCGCTGACGCCGCATCCGCGACCGTCGCAAGCCGATCCGCGGTCCATGGACCTGCGGTAAGGACCGTCACGTGATCTATACCCAGGTCGGCAAGGCTCGCGCACCGGTCCGCGAAATCACCGGGTGACTCGCCTGGCTCAAGCCGGGTATTGATCGTCTTCTCGATCTCGTGGTATGGACGGCCGACTGTGGCACACAAATCGGACAGCACGGACAGCTTTCGCCGCACGGTCTGGCCACCATCGGGGATGTCGAAGATGTTGCACGCATCCGCGTACCGCGCAACAAGTGGCAACGTGCGACGCTCTCCAGTACCCCCGATCAAGATCGGAGGATGTGGTCTGGTGATCGAGCTGGGGCTGTTTTCCGGCCGCTCGAGCCGGTAGTGCGCCCCCGCGAAGGGGGACGTGTCGCCCGCCCACATCTGTAGCGCAAGCTTGAGCGTTTCCTCCAGCCGGTCGAACCGCTCACCTACGGCTGGCAGGTCCAGCCCCATCATCCGGGCCTCGTCCTGCTGATAGCCCGCTCCGACGCCCAGCCACGCCCGCCCGCTCGACAGCACGTCCAACGTGGTGACGGCCTTGACGAGCACCGCGGGCGGGCGGACGGTCACCCCGGTCACCATGGTCCCCAACCTGATCCGCTCGGTCTGCGCGGCGAGGAAGCCGAGCGTGGTGTACGCCTCGAGATGCTCGGTTTCGCCCGGGCCGGCGGACGGGTCGGCCTGGATCAGATGATCCGCCACCCACAGGGTGTCGAGGCCACCGCGGTCCACTGCCTGCCCGACACGGGCCAGCGCGGCACCTAGGCCCTCGTGGCCTTCTTGCCACGAGTAGTTCGTGATGCTCAGGCTCACTCGCATAACGGCTGCCCTCATCCGGCAGGCATTGGTGGCGCGCCAGGTGTGCCGGCGATGAAGCTCATGTGTGCGCCGGCCAGTCGCCACTCGTCCCGCTGCCGGAGCATTACCAGCGTCATGCGGAGCGCGTCGGTGGGCAGGGGGGTGCCCCGGTGGTTGCCCGACTGGTTCTGCCTCCCCACGACGACGGCGGTGTCTCCGTAGAGCCGCACCTGTGCGTCCGAAATTGAGTACTCGTCGTATTCCAGGCCGCGCGAGTATCGGTCCAGCCAATCCTGCTTGGACAGCAGGAACCCCAACGGACCGATGCCCACGAAGTCATCGAGCAACAGCTCGTCGAGCCTTGCCACGTCGCCGTCGAGTTCGGCGCTCGCCCAGTCCGCGAGCACCTTCGAGACCTCGTTGTTGTTACCGACCATGAGAACTCTCCTTCGGTGTTGTTCCCGTGACGTCAACTCTGCTGCTGGGCAGATGAGGTGGTCATGAGAATGCCGCGTGGCCGTATTTCGTCTCCCGGCGGCGGCTGTACCCCGATAGGGCCAGCGAGATGTCGGGATCGCCGCGGGCACGACGACGTGGCATCGCGCGCAGCGCAATACCGGCCACAACGTCGGCGAGACTAATACGCAGGTGCTCTCCGTAGAGTTCAAGGAGGGGCCAGGTGGCGAAGCTACGGGCCGCGTCGTCTCGGACGCCGAGGGGCCGGAGAGGGCGTTGGCTGAGCCCAAAAAAGGGGGTGCGGCAGTGGCGGTTACGGCCAGGATCGAGGACTACGCGCTGCTGGGCGATCTGC
>CAZMXH010000255.1:2252-5372 GCA_964570165.1 uncultured Actinomycetes bacterium | reverse complement strand
GGCGTGCACGTCGTCTACGGCATGGTCGGCCTCAAGACCCACGCCAAGCTCTGCCTGGTGGTGCGGGACGACGCGCAGCCGGGCGGCGCCATCCGCCGCTACACCCACATCGGCACCGGCAACTACCACCCGAAGACCGCCCGCAGCTACGAGGACCTCGGGCTGCTCACCGCCGACCAGGAGGTCGCCCAGGACGTCAACCACCTGTTCAACACGCTCTCGGGGTTCTCGATCCACTCCAGCTACAAGCGGCTGCTGGTCGCGCCGCACTCGCTGCGTACCGGGCTGGTCGAGCGCATCGAGAGGGAGGTGGCGCACCGCGCGGCCGGCCGCCCGGCGCGCATCCGGCTCAAGCTCAACAACCTGGTCGACGAGACGGTGATCGATGCGTTGTACGACGCGTCTGCGGCCGGAGTCCCCGTCGACTTGTGGGTCCGCGGGATCTGCTCCCTGCGCCCCGGCGTGCCCGAACTTTCGGAGAACATCCGGGTTCGCAGCATCCTCGGCCGCTTCCTCGAGCACTCCCGGATACTGGCGTTCGAGAACGGCGGCACCCGCGAGGTCTGGATCAGTTCGGCAGACCTGATGCACCGCAACCTCGACCGCCGGGTGGAGGCCGCGGTGCGGCTCGAACGGCCGGAGCACCGTTCGGAGCTGTGGTCGCTGTTCGATCTCGCGTTCAACGACGGCGTGTCGTCGTGGCACCTGGGACCGGACGGCGAGTGGACGCGAGTGCACTCCACGCCTGATGGCGAGCCGCTGGCCGATCTGCAGGAGACGCTCATCGAGCGCAAGGAGCGCCGGAGGGCTGCGGCGTGAATCGCGAGCAGCGGGCGCCGGGGCGACCCCTCGTCTCCGCCGGAGCCGTCGTCTGGCGGCGAGGGGCATCCGGTGTCGAGGTCTGCCTCGTCCATCGGCCGAGGTACGACGACTGGACGCTGCCTAAGGGCACCGTGAAGTCCGGCGAGCACGTCCTGGCCGCTGCGGTCCGAGAGGTCGCGGAGGAGACCGGCTACCACGTCACCCTCGGCCCGCCGATGCCGGCCCAGCGGTACCTCGTCGGCGGCCGGCCGAAGATCGTCCATTACTGGTCCGCCCACGCGGCGGCCGACCGGGGTCCGTGGCGCCCAACCCGTGAGGTGGACGAGGCGGTGTTCGTCCCCGTAGCGGACGCGTTGCGGCGGCTGAGCTACGCGAGCGATGCCGGCCTCGTGACACTGCTCCCAGCCGATCCGGCACCGACGTGTCCTCTCGTAGTGCTCCGG
The DNA here is from genome assembly GCA_964570165.1 of uncultured Actinomycetes bacterium. Taxonomy (GTDB): domain Bacteria; phylum Actinomycetota; class Actinomycetes; order Jiangellales; family Jiangellaceae; genus JBMCTR01. The sequence goes on along the minus strand of CAZMXH010000255.1, from coordinate 4,107 downwards.
CACACCGAGGCGGTGGGTCGGGACGTCTGGCGGCGCCCGGACAACGAGCGGCCGCTGACCGCCGCCGGAGCCATCGCGGCTCGCCGGCTCGTCCCACCCCTCGGTGCGCTCGGGCTCACCCAGGTGGTGTCCAGCGATGCGGTCCGGTGCACCGACACCGTGCGACCGTATGCGGCGCACCACGGGCTCGGCATCACGGTCGAGCCCGCGCTCTCCGAGGAGGGCTACCGGGCCGAGCCCGGCAGGCTGCCCGGGCTGGTGCACAAGCTGGTGGCGACGGGAGAACCCACGGTGGTCTGCTCGCACCGACCGGCGCTGCCGGATCTGGTCACGGTGGCCGTGGCCGACGCGGCCGTCACCGTCCCGGCCGAGCCGCTGCCGCCGGGGGGCTTTCACGTCGTTCACCACGGCGTTGACGCGGCCGTCGCGGTCGAGACGCACCGGGTCTGACGGCCGCCGCCGCGGCTAGAGATTGCTCAGACCAGGGACGGCGCTCAGCGCCCAGTACACGATGGCCGCCACCACGCCTGCCATCGGCAGCGTGAGGACCCAGGCTGTCACGATGTTGCCCGCGACGCCCCAGCGAACCGCGGACACCCGCCGCGTCGCGCCGACACCCATCACCGCGGACGTGATCGTGTGCGTGGTGGAGATGGGCGCTGCGAACGCGAATGCTGTGGTGTAGAGCACACCGGCGGCCACGGATTCCGCGGCGAACCCGCGCGGCGGATCGAGGGCGACGATCCTGCGCCCGAGCGTGCGCATGATCCTCCAGCCGCCGGAATAGGTGCCGAGCGCCAGCGCCAGCGCGGCAGCAACGATGACCCACCACTGCACGTCGAACGCTGTCTGGTAGCCCCCGACCACCAGCGCGAGCGTGATCACGCCCCTCGTCTTCTGCGCGTCCTGCAGGCCATGGCCCAACGCCATGCCGGAGGCGCTGAGCGTCTGCGCCACCCGGAACCGGCGGTTCAGCTTGCCGGGGTAGGACCTCCGGAACAGCCACATGATCCCGATCATCACGGAGTACGCCAGCACGAAGCCGACGAGCGGTGACACAACCATAGGGACGACGACCTTGGCGAGGATCCCGCTCCACAGGACCGTGCCCGCCGCGGCGAGCGTCGCGCCCACCAGTCCGCCGATCAGCGCGTGTGACGATGACGACGGCAGCCCGAGCCACCATGTGATCAGGTTCCACACGATCGCGCCGATGACGGCGGAGAGGACGACGAGCAGGCTGGCGGTGACCTGCGGCAGGTCTACGATGCCGCCGCCGACGGTCTGCGCGACGCCCGTGCCGAGGAAGGCCCCGACCAGGTTCATCGACGCAGCCACGAGCAGCGCGGAACGCGGCGTCAGCGCCCGGGTCGACACGGAGGTGGCGATTGCGTTCGCGGCGTCGTGGAAGCCGTTCGTGTAGTCGAAGGTGAGCGCGATCGCGATGACCGCCATGATCAGTGCGAGCTCCAACGTCCTACGACTCCTTGAGCGCGATCTGCTCCATCGTGTTAGCGACGTGCTCGAAGCCGTCGCAGGCGTCCTCCAGCGTGTCGGCCACGTCCTTCAGCTTGTGCAGCGTGAGCGGCTCGTACTCGCCCGAGAACAGCCGCGCCAACAGCCTCCGGTAGATCTGGTCCGCCTCGTTCTCCAGCCGGTTGACCTCCACCCAGTAGTCGGAGAGCTCGTTCATGGTGCGTAGCCGCGGCATCGCCTCCGCGGTGATCTCGGCTGCCCGGTCGAGCACATCGACCATCCCCGCCACCTCTGTCGGCAACTCACCTATGCGATAGAGCACCGTCAGGTCGAGCGCCTCCTCGACATCGTCGAGCACGTCGTCGAGGCTCGATGCGAG
>CAZMXH010000255.1:0-2242 GCA_964570165.1 uncultured Actinomycetes bacterium | reverse complement strand
TGTCATCGCGGTCGAACGGCGTGACGAAGGTCGAGTTCACCCGCCGAATTATTTCGTGGGTGTGATCGTCGCCGATGTGCTCCAGTTCCTTGAGCCGGGCGGCAAGGGCGGCCCTGTCGGCATCGACGGGGAGCGCCTCCGACAACAGCCGGACGCCCTCGCGCAGGTTCTCTGCGGTCTTGGTGAACAGCTCGTAGAACACGGTGTCCTGTGGTGAGAGGCTGAATCGCAACGGGTCCTCCGGTCGCCAGGCTGCTTCGCTGCCGTCCGCATGCTACGGGGAACCGTCGCAGTCACTGACCGCGTGCTGCCCGTATCGAGTCGATCCACTTGGTCACATCGTCGAGCGGCGGCCATCCGGTGCCGTAGCTGTCCCAGATCAACAGCAGCACCCAGACAACGACCAGGAAGATTCCCGCAACGATCCAGCCGGCCCGGGCGTCGCGGTCCAGCGGCGCGGTGAGGATGCGCGTTCCGTTGCGGATGCGCCCCGTCCCAGGCCCCAGCCAGGCCAGCAGCAGAGCGACGGCAGCTCCGGCCAGGTACGGCAGCCTGGGCTGGTTCGGCTCCGAAAGGCTGACGGCGGCCGCGACCAGGAGACCTGCCGTTCCGACCCACGCCAGATGGAACACCGATTGCAGCGACGTCACCCACAGGTGCCACGGCATTCCCGCCGCCATGACCCAGCGGTCGGAGGGTTGGTAGCCGCGAGCGATGCGCCGCTCGTAGAGCGACCTGCGGACCCGCCAGGCGGTTCGTGTGACGACCATGACGACGAACAGCACCGTGAGGCCCGCCCGGGGCGCCATCGCGAGCAGGATCAGCAGGGCGAGCCAGGCGGCGCCGACAGCGACCCGGGCCGGCAAGGTGCGCAGCGGCGGCGTCATGTCCGGCGGGCCAGTCCAAGGCGCCGGCCGCGGGCGAGGCTGGGCAGTCGGCGGGGGCTGGCGCAGCTGTCCGGGGGCGGGGGGCCGCTGTTGCGGGCTAGCAGGTCGCGGCGGCGGTGGCGGAGCGGGGTCGATCCTCGTCGGCGGAGGCGGCGGCACCGCCGCGGTGGGCTGCTCCGATGCCGTGGGCGCGTCGTCGACCGCCGGCGGGCCCGGGGCCACGGCGATCGTGGCGTCGGGGTCTGCAAGGCCGTTCCCGGAGCGAATCTCCGCGATGCTCGGCCGCTGCGCCGGGTCGAGGGCGAGGGCGCGGTTCAGGATCGGCGCCAAGGTCGGGTCCACACCGGTGATGTCGTGCTCGCCGCGGCGGATCCGGTCCAGCACCACCGTGTCCGGTCCCAGGCCGTACGGCGGTCTGCCGGTTGCCGCGAACACCACGGTGACGCCCCACCCGTGCACGTCCGTCGCTGGGCTCGAAGTCTCGCCACGGACCACCTCGGGCGCCAGGTAGCCGGGTGTGCCCATGACCATCCCTGTCACCGTGAGACGCGTCTCGTCGAGCGCCCGGGCGAGCCCGAAGTCGATGAGAACCGGGCCGTCGTCGGTCAGGAGCACGTTTCCGGGCTTGACGTCCCGGTGGATGACCCCAGCAGCGTGGACGCTGGCCAAGGCCTCGGCCAGGCCGGAGGCCAGCCGGTTGAGCGCTGCGCCACGCAGCGGGCCATGGTCTGCGACGACCTTGTTCAGCGGGTTTCCGCGGACGTACCGCGTGACGACGTACGGCGGATCACCGGACACGTCCGCGTCCAGGACCTCTGCGACACGCGGGCTTCGGACCCGCCGCAGCGCTTCGACCTCCCGGGCGAACCGCTTCCGCCCGTCCTCGCCCCCCACGACCCAGGGCCGCAGCGCCTTCACGGCGACCAGCCCGCCGTCCGGGCTGACCGCGAGGTGGACGACGCCCATCCCTCCCTCGCCGATGCGCTCGACGAGGCGGTAGGGACCGAGTCGCTGCGTCTCGGTGCGTGGCTCCGTCACGGACACGACCGTAACGCGGTCCTCCCGTCTAGTCGCTGCCAACCCGGAAGCAATCGCCAATCCGAAGGCTCCGGTTCTCGGCCCCCAGACCGGCTGCACGCCCGTGCTGCCGCCCGAAATCAGCCGACTCTGCCGCTGATGTAGTCCTCGGTTCGCTTGTCGGCGGGATTCGTGAAGATCCGGTTGGTGTCGTCGTACTCGATCAGGTGGCCCCACCGGCTCCTCTCGTCGGCGGTCAACTCGACCATGAGGAACGCGGCCATGTCAGAGACCCGTGCCGCCTGCTGCATGTTGTGCGTGACGATGACGATCGAGTA
>CAZMXH010000254.1:0-5378 GCA_964570165.1 uncultured Actinomycetes bacterium | reverse complement strand
GGACAGCTCGCCGGGCCGCCTGTCGAGCAGAGCCGTCAGGCCGAGGATCTCCGCGACCTCCTCGACGCGGCGGTCCCTCTCCGCCTTGGGGATATGGCGCATGCGCAGCCCGAAGCCCATGTTGCGGCGCACCGACATCCGCGGGTAGAGCGCGTAGCTCTGGAACACCATGGCCACGTCGCGGTGCTGCGGAAGCTTGGTCGTGACGTCCTCGTCTCCCAGGTAGACGCGACCCGCTGAGACCTCCTCCAGCCCGGCGATGATCCGCAGCATCGTCGACTTCCCGCACCCCGACGGGCCGACGAGGACCACAAACTCTCCCGGTTCGATGTCCAGGGTGACGTTGTTGACGGCCACGACGTCACCTTTGAACCGCTTGGTGACGTTCTCCAGCCGGATGCCTACGGCTTCCATCTACTTCACCCCTTGAGCGCGCCGGCCATCAGACCACGCATGAAGAACCGGCCCATCAGGATGTACACGATCAGAGTCGGGATGCTCGCGAGCAGCGCTGCCGCCATCGCCTCGTGGTACGGCACGACCTGGCTGCCGGCGACGTTGTTGAGCGCGACCGTGGCCGGCCAGTCCGTCGCCCGGGTGACCACGACGATCCCGAACAGGAAGTCGTTCCACGCCTGCGTGAACTGCCAGATTATGGAGACCGCGAACGCCGGCACCGCGATCGGCAACGCGACGAACGCGAACGTGCGCAGCATGCCGGCGCCGTCCACCTGCGCAGAGTCGATGAGCTCGTCCGAGATCGACGAGAAGTACGACCGGAAGATCAGTGTCGTGATCGGGATCCCGTAGATGATGTGCGTCAGCGCCAGCCCCGTCAGGTTCGTCAGGTTGGCCTCGCTGAGCACCTGACGCAGCGGGATGAGGATGGACTGGTACGGGATGAACATCCCGAACAGGATCAGCGGGAACACGAAGTCGGCGCCGGGGAGATGACGGCCGCCGGGACAGTCATCATCAGGCTGTTCTGCATTCCGGTCTCGAGCTTCGGCCACACGATCCCGAAGGTGTCGAGCGACAGCGTCTCGGGCAGGTCCCACATCTGGCGGGGGCTCACCTGCGCGGGGTCCTTCAGGGATGTGACCACCAGCACATAGACCGGGATCAGGAACACGCAGACCAGCGCGAACAGCCCGACATACCGGGCGGTGGTGACGTACGGCGACCAGCGCGACCGGATTCGCAGGTCGCGTGGCGTCTCGGCGCGCACGCTCATTTCCGCCGCTCCGCCCTCATCGAGTACCAGATGTACGGGACGATCACGACCGAAACGCCCACCATCAGCAGTGTGGCGATCGTCGCTCCCCGGTTGAAGTTGAAGCCGTCGAAGGTCGTGAACCACATGTACAGCGCCGGCGGCTCGATCCGCCGGCTCTGCGCGTCCATCGCGAAGATGAGGTCGAACGTCTTGAACGAGATGTGGACAAGGATGACGACCGCGCTCATGAGCACGGGAAGCAGCATGGGCCGCACGACGTGCCAGAAGACCCGCCGTTCGCTCGCGCCGTCCACCCGGGCCGCCTCGCGCAGGTCGTCCGAGACGCCGCGCATCCCGGCGAGAAACAGCGCCATGATGTAGCCGCTGAGCGCCCAGCCTGCCGCTAGTGCGACCGCCATCACAGCGAACGGCCGGTCGGCCTTGAACCAGTCGTTAACCAGGAAGTCCAGCCCAACGGAGCTGAACAGCCTGTTCAGACCCGTCTGCTGGGCTCCTGTCGCGTTGTTGAGCAGCCACCGCCAGATGATCCCGACGGCAATCAGCGAGATCGCCATCGGGAACAGGAAGGCCGCCCGGAAGAACCCCTCGCCGCGGAGCCGCCGCTCGAGCAGCCAAGCAAGGCCGAACCCGACCAGAAGCGCGCCGGCGACGAACACGATGGTGAACACCACGACGTTCTCGACGCTGGTGATGAACCGCCCATCGTCGGCCAGCCGCGCGTAGTTCTCGGCGCCGACGTACCCGTAGGAGGGCCGCAACCCGCGCCAGTCGCTCAGCGACACCCTCACGTTCCACCCGAGGAACCCGTACACGAAGATGCCCAGAACGATCAGCGACGGGGCGATGAGCACCAGGGCCGGACCCCATTTGCGCAACCGGTACACCCGTCACCTCCTCCGTGCGGGTCCAGTATGGAACTCCCCTCCCCGGCCGGGTCGGTCGGGGAGGGGATCGTTGGAGAGTGCCTCCTACTCCCTGGTGTCCTCGTAGGCCTGCGCGACGGCGCTCGCGAAGGCAGCCGAGTCGCCGCTGCTCACGAACTCCTGCAGGGCGGAGTCGATCTCGGCCTTCCACGCGTTGTCGGCCACCGTGCCGTGGGCCAGCGAGCCGACCTTCTCGACTCCGTCGTCGCTCCAGTCCTGAAGGGGCTGCTCGAAGTAGCCGGTGTACAGCGACTCGTCAGGGTCGGTGCGTGCCGGGATCGAGCCCTTCACCGGGTTGAACGTGTCCTGGCCCTCCCGCGAGCCGGCCAGCTGCAGCCATCGGATCGCGTTGTCGCGATGCGGTGCGTCGACCGGCAGCGTGAAGCTGTCGGACAGCCAGTTGAACACCCCTTCGGTGCCGGGAGACTCGGTCACACCGTAGCCTTCCTCGAACGCCAAGCCCTGCACCGTCTCGAAGTACGCCCAGGCCCAGTCGCCCATCACGTTGTAGGCCGCGTCACCGTCGACGATCGGGTCGATCGCCGGCTGCCAGTCCGCTGCCGCCTGCGCGATGTTGCTGTGCTCGAGCACCTGGGTGAACATGTCGAGAGCGTCGATGACCTCCTGGGACTCCCAGTCGGTCTCGCCGGTCCAGAGGCCCGAGTAGGCCTCCGGCCCGAGCTCGCCGAGCAGCACGTTCTCAAGCAGGTGCTCTTGGGTCCACAGTGGACCGATCGTGAGCGGGGTCTTGTCGGCCGCTTCCAGCGCCTCCGCCTGGGTCAGGAACTCGTCCCAGGTGGCCGGAGGCCCGTCGATGCCCGCCTCCTCCAGGACGTCCGGGTTCCACCAGATCAGGTTCGAGCGGTGGATGTTGACCGGCACCGAGTAGATGGCGCCGTCCACGGTGATCTGGTCAAGCAGCGCCTGGGGATAGACCTCCATCCAGCCCTCCTCCTCGAAGAGCCAGGTGATGTCCTCCACGAACCCGTCCTGGATGTCCGACAGCAACTCGAGCCCAGCGTGCCGCTGGTACGAGTCCGGGGGATCACCAGAACCGAGCCGAGATGCCAGCACCGCCTGAGCGTTCGTGCCGGCGCCCCCAGCGACCGCGGCGTCGATGACCTCGACGTCCGGGTAGTTCTCCTGGTACAGCTCCAGCAGTGCCTCCTTGCCCTCAGAATCGCCTCCGCCGGTCCACCAGGAGAAGAACTCGAACTCACCGGTGGCCTCACCCGACGGGAGCTGTTCTGCGGTCTCGGCCTCGCCGTCGCCCTCTTCGTCCCCCCCACACGCCGCAAGCACGAGCGACGCGGCCGCCGTCAGTGCTGCGGAGGCGAACAGTCGTTGTCTTCCGCGCAACATTCCGTCTCCTATCTGCTTGCTCGTTCTCGACCGAACGCTTCGCCGCGGTCGGAGAAGCGCCTTCCTAGGTCAGTCGTACCCTACGACCGCGCGCCGTCACAGGGACCGAAGTCCGCAGCATCCACCCGCCATTGGTCCTACGGCGGAGCAGCCGGTTGGAACCGTCGTAGGGCGAGGCGTCGCGGAGGGCGCGCGGGCTAGAGTGGGCTGTGGACCCGGCGCACCACGGCGTGCGCCTTCGAACCCGAAGCACAGCTCATGCGAAAGGTCGCTGCCATGCCTGCCGCTTCGTCCACCGATCGCCCCGTCCGCAAGGTGGCCATGCTCACCGCGGGAGGGTTGGCCCCGTGCCTGTCGTCGGCCGTCGGAGGGCTGATCGAACGGTATACGGAGATCGCGCCAGAGATCGAGATCATCGGCTACCTCGACGGCTACGCGGGCATGCTCACCGGCAGATCGATGGCGGTCACGCCACAGGTACGCGCCCGCGCGCACCGGCTGCACGAGTTCGGGGGAAGCCCGCTAGGCAACAGCCGGGTGAAGATCACGAATGTCGAGGACCTCGTGAAGCGCGGCCTCGTAGAGGAGGGCGATGACCCGCTGCGGGTGGCGGCCGAGCAACTGACCCGCGACGGCGTGGACGTGCTCCACACCATCGGTGGCGATGACACCAGCACGATGGCCGCCACGCTGGCCGCCTACATGGAGAGCAACGGGTACGACCTCACGGTGGTCGGGCTGCCCAAGACCGTGGACAACGACATCGTCCCGATCCGCCAGAGCCTGGGCGCGCAGACCGCGGCCGAGCAGAGCGCGCTGTTCGCCCGCAACGTCATCGCCGAGCACTCGTCGAACCCCCGGATGCTGATCGTTCACGAGGTGATGGGCCGACACTGCGGGTGGCTCACCGCCGCCACCGCCCGGGAGTACCGCGCGTCGATGGAGCGCCGCGAGTGGGTTCCGGACTTCGGCGTGGACCCGCGCCGGTGGGACGTCCACGCGGTGTACATCCCCGAGGCGCATCCCGATCTGGACGCGGAGGCGAAGCGGCTGCGTGCCGTAATGGACGACCTCGACTGCGTCAACATCTTCCTCTCGGAGGGAGCGGGCGTCAGCGAGATCATCGCGCAACTCGAGGCGGCCGGGGAGGAGGTGCCGCGCGACCCGTTCGGCCATGTCCGGCTGGACGAGATCAACCCCGGCGCCTGGTTCGCCAAGCAGTTCGCGAAGCGCATCGGCGCCGAGAAGGTCAACGTCCAGAAGAGCGGCTACTTCAGCCGCTCCGCCGCGCCCGGCGCCGAGGACCTCCGGCTCATCAAGGGCTGCACCGACTACGCCGTCGAGTGCGCGCTGCGCGGCGAGTCCGGGGTCATCGGCCATGACGAGGATCGGGACGGCCGGCTCCGGGCGATCGAGTTCGACCGGATCTCCGGCGGCAAGCAGTTCGACACCCGGACCGAGTGGTACACGCGGCTGCTCGAGTCGATCGGCCAGCCGGCCTAGAGCGCGCGGCCGACGCAGCCCCATTGATCACGTGAACCACCCGGCTGGGTCCGCTACCAGGTTTACAGCCCTGGTAACGGACCCCGCCGGGTGGTTCACGTGATCAATGGGCGCGGTCGGGGTGCCGCTTCGCATGTATACGCGGGGGCCGTCCGGGGTAGGGTCGAAATAGATGTGCGGATTGTCCGGCGAGTACACCTTCGACGGCTCCCCTGCCGATCTCGTGGCGGTGAGCCGGATGTGCGAAGGCATGGTGTCGCGGGGACCCGACGACTCCGGCGCATACGCTCACGGCTCGCTCGCCCTTGGCCACCGGCGGCTGTCGGACATCGATAAGTGCCCCTCCGGGCACC
>CAZMXH010000253.1:0-5470 GCA_964570165.1 uncultured Actinomycetes bacterium | reverse complement strand
CATTGCCCTCGCGGCCGTCATTTTCGGTCGGTGGCGGCCCTTCGGCGCGTTGGGTGCGGTGCTGCTGTTTAGCCTCGCAGACGCGTTCCAGATTCGGGCCCAGGCGCTGGGAATCGCAGTGCCATACCAACTGCTGGTCGCGTTGCCCTACGTCGTGACGATCCTGGCGCTGGCGTTGTTCATGTCGCGCATGCGCCCACCAGCGGCGCTGGGCATCAACGACCAGTCCTGAACGGTGGCCACCAGCTGTGATGTCCGGGTCAAGACCAGCTCACGTAGCGCCTCATGCAGCGGTTCCGGTAGGCCGGGTGGAGCTTCGATGGCGACACGTTCGTGGAGTTCTCGCTCCAGTTCGTCAAGGTCAGCGAGCAGGTATCGGCCGTCACGCACCACGAGTTGTCCGGCGACGATGACGTCGCGCACGGCCGCTGTGCTCCCGCGCGCATCCAGGATGGCGGGTAGGTCGCTGCCGGCCGGCTCACCGACGATGCCGGCCGACAGCGCCTGCCAGCTCAACAGCACCAGATCAGCTTGACCGCCGACGAAGAGCCCGGCCACGTCGTCGGGTACGCCCAGCGCACGGTAGCCGGCGCGGGCGAAGTCTACGAGCCTGCCGGTTCCGACGTCCACATCGGCCTGGCGAACGCCTTCCAACGCCGCCGCGACCCGGGCCGCAGCGAACAGGTCGACGGCGTCGTCGGCCAGCCCGGTTGAGTCGCTACCCAGGGCCACCGCAATGCCGGCCCGGCGCATCGCAGTGACCGGAGCGATCCCGGAGCGCAGGCGAAGATTCGATGCCGGGTTATGCGAGACGTTTGCGCCGCGCTCAGCGATCAGCTCGATGTCATGTGTGTCCAGCCACACGCAGTGCGCCAACGTTGTTGACGGGCGGAGCAGGCCATATGCGTCGAGATGACGCACCGGCGAGCTGCCGTGCTGCGCGAAGTAGGCATATTGGGCCCGGGTTTCGGCGCAGTGCGTTTGCACCGGGGTGCCGCTGTGGGCGTAGGCGGCGACCCACTCGAGTGCTCCGTCTGTGCACCACTGCGGGCCGCGGGGAGCTAGGCCGACCTGGATAGGGGAATTCGTTGTTCGCTGCTGGGCGGTGCGGAGGATGTCGTCCAGGGCGTCTAGGCTCGGCGATGCGGCCGCGGGCAGCTCGTGGGCGATCGACGCGGGCAGCCAGGCCCGAACTTCGTGGTCGTCGTCGTAGGTGAACGAGGCGCGGTCTTTGACATCGATGCCGAACTGCACGCGGAGTCCGGCCTTGCGGTAGCCCTCGAGCGCCGCGAGGGTGTCATGGTCAAACCGGCGCGGGTCCCGGACCACGTCGGCGTGCAGAGCCGAGGTGATGCCGCCGAGCAGCATGCGGATCCCTGCAATCTGGGTGGAGAGCTCAGGATCTACCTTGCGGGTGTTCCGTTGGTCGACCAGCCACAGTTCGAGTGCTTGGTCTTGGACGCCCTGTGCGGACGGGGAAAGCGCACGCCCGTGCTGATGGCCGTCGACAAGTCCGGGTATGACTACGGTGTCGGTGTCGCCATGCAAGGCCGCTTCAGGGTGGCGGCGTTGAACGTCCCGCAGTGTTCCGATGTCGGTGATTCGCTCGCCTATGACATGCACCGCTCCATCGGGGATGACCTCGCCCTCAGCAGCGAAGGTGAGTAGCGCGCGGCCGTGGTAGATGGTGCCCTGGTCTCGACGATCGGCCGTGTCCGAGACCGCCTTGCCGGAAAGGTCGGGCCCAGCGGTTGGCGAGGTGGTCATTCTTTACTGTGGTGTGAGTCTTCCACCGCCTGCAAGGTGGCTTGCAGGTGCCGAATCGTCAGGTTGACGACACCCTCGACGTCCTTCTTCCGGAACAGCTCGATGAACTGGGCGTGTTCGCGGTTGGACTGTTCGATCAACTCCGGCTTGGAAAACAGGGACATACCCACGTATGGAGCAGCGCTGTCGCGCAGGCCCGCGAGAATGACACCGAGGCGGGAGTGGTCTTCCGGTGACCCGAGCAACGAGTGGAAGTCGCGGTTTAGGCGACTGAAGCGGCCCGGATCGCGCTCGTCGTGCATGTGCTGCTGGAGCGCAGCGGCCTGATCCACGGTGGCATCGTCTAACTGCCCGACGACACGGCGGGCGAGGATGGGCTCAAGCGCGATGCGCAGCTCGTAGATCTCGCGAACCTCGGCCAGTTCGAGTGAACGCACCATCGCGCCGTGGTGCGGGTGCATGACGACGAGTTGCTCGGCCGTGAGGTCGCGGAGCGCTTCCCTAACGGGGGTGGTGCTTACACCAAGTTGGTTGGCCAGTTCAGACTGCCGAAGGCGCGTCCCCCCGGGAAGCGTGCCGTCCATGATGGCACGTCGCAGTTCCTCCCTCACGTACTCATGGGCCGTGGCCGAGCGGCGGGGAGAACTAGTGATGTCCAGCGGCATGGGCATCCCTTCCTAAGATCAAACTCGGCCATGACCCCGCGTGGAGTCACCGCTCGATCGGGTTGACCCAGTATTGCACAATTGACAGGAACTATAGTGCACTATATAAAATGCTCGTTGGGCCGCAGGCGACTATCTGCGGCCACTACTGCATCAGGAGCGCTGTGTTCGGATTGGCTGGTCAACGTGGATGATCTCGATCTGCTGATCCGGGCCGGTACCGTGGTGACGAGCAACGGCCGGTTCCAGATCAACATAGGCGTCTTGAATGGGCAGATCACCTATCTCGGCCCGCACACGCCGGACGCCAACAAAACTGTTGATGCGGGCGGGCTTCTGGTCCTACCAGGGGGTGTCGACACCCACGTCCACCTCATGGACCCGGGCAGCCCCGAACGTGAGGACTTCCCGACTGGCACCGCCGCGGCTGCCGTTGCCGGGGTGACAACCATCGTCGAGCACACACACGGCACGCCGGTCCGCACGGTCGAGGACCTGCAGAACAAACGGGAATACCTGGCGGGCCGTTCGTTCGTCGACTTCGGGCTCGCTGCGCATGCCTGGCCAGGCCACACTAGGGAGGTCGAAGGCCTTTGGGCGGCCGGGGTGACGTTCTTCAAGCTGTTTACCTGCACAACTCACGGAGTGCCGGGACACGACGCTGCGCGACTCAAAGCACACCTGGACGCCACTCGCCTCTGCGGTGCGGTGACCTTGATGCACTGCGAAGACGAGAGCCTGACCGAGTCGGCAGAGCAGTTGCTACGCGCGGACGGGCGGACCGACGGCGGGCTTCTGCCCTTGTGGCGCAACCGAGACGCCGAGGTCGTCGCAGCAGCGGTAGCCGCGTTGCTCGTGCGCCGCTCTGGGGCAACTGCCGTAATCGCGCATGTCAGTCATCCGGAAGTAGCCGAGTACGTTGCCAGAGAGCGGTCCGCCGGCGCGCAACTGTTCGCGGAGAGCTGCCCCCAATATTTCCTGCTCCGCGAGGAAGAAGCCAACGAGCACGGCGCGCTGCGCAAGTTCACACCGCCGGCGCGGGCTCGAACTGACGACGATGAGGCCCAGATGTGGCGGATGCTGCGTGACGGCGTGCTGACTCACATGTCCACTGACCACGCTCCGTCGACGCTGCAACAGAAGCGGGACGGCGACCTGTGGAACGTCCACTTTGGACTGCCGGGCCTAGATAGCACGATGCCCCTACTTCTGGACGCCGCTGCCCGGGGGCAGCTTGCCTACGAGGACGTCGTGAGGGTCTACGCAGAGATGCCCGCACAGATCTATGGGCTGTGGCCTCGTAAGGGCCGAATAGCTGTCGGTGCCGATGCTGACCTCGTGTTGGTCGACCCGACACGCCAACGCACGCTGCGCAACGCCGACATCGTGTCGAAAGCCGGATGGACGCCGTTCAACGGTCGAACGGTCACCGGGCTCGCCATCCAGACCTACCTACGCGGATCCTTGGTGGCTCGTGAGGGCGCCGTGGTCGGCGAACGACAGGGGCGGTTCCTTCCCGGAGCCGGCGCAAGAGTGGGCGTTTAGTTGGACGGCACGCGCGAACGGCCGGCAATGGAGTCCTCGACGCTGCCCACCGTCGTCGTGATTTCGCTCGGCGGTACTATCGCAATGTCCGGCGATTCTGACGGCGTCGTGCCTAAGATCAGCGGTGCACATTTGGTGGAGGCCGTCCCGTCGCTGCACACCCTCGCCAAGATTGAGGCATGCAACTTCCGCCAGATCCCCGGAGCGTCACTGACCCTGGACGACCTGTATCCGCTTGCCGACGAGATTGACCGCTCCCTGGACAGCGGAGCAGCCGGAGTGGTCGTGACTCAGGGCACGGACACGATCGAGGAGACGGCCTACGTCCTTGACCTGCTCTTGGACCGGGACGCCCCGGTTGTTCTCACCGGCGCCATGCGTAACGCCTCACAGCCCGGAGCAGACGGACCAGCGAACCTGTACGCGGCCGTCGTAGTCGCGACAAGCAAGCACGACTACGGGGGTGTCGTGGTCGTCCTCGGCGACGAAGTCCACTCAGCACGGCGCGTAGTCAAAGCGCATCCAACGGCACCAGCCGCGTTCCTCTCGACCCCACCAGGGCCACTCGCGCTAGTGACTGAAAGTGCCGTGGTCGCCTACTCGCTGGAGAACAGCGGACCGCGCCTGACGATCCCGCGCACAGTAGTTCGCGACAGTCCTCGAGTGCCGATCGTGACGGTTGGCCTAGGTGACGATGGCACGATCCTGCGAAATCTGCGCGATGTCGACGCCGTAGTCCTCGAGACAATGGGAGCCGGCCACCTGCCGCAATGGCTCGTTGAACCCGCGCAGGAACTGGCCATGCGGATACCGGTCGTCATGACCTCACGCACACGTCGAGCTCCCGTGCTGCGCACCACATACGGGTTCCCAGGATCAGAGCGCGATCTGCGATCACGTGGGGTCTTGGCGGCCGGGCTGCTCGACACCTTTAAGGCACGGATGCTGCTGCTGCTTCTCCTCCGCTCCGGCGCTTCGCACGACGAAGTGCGACATCGATTCCAACAACTTGACCTTGAAGCGTGGGCCAAGCCGAACGACGCTCGAAGTCAGACAGAGCCGCTGTGATGCCGCTGCAACCTCGCGAATGCCTCGCATGTGTCGACGGCGCGTGAAGACTGACCCCTACTCGACGGGTGAAAGTGGCCCCCCTGCGTGACCCTGTGGAGGGTGATGACTGTGGAGGACTGGGCTGAGATCCGTCGGCTGCATCGGTCGGAGGGGATGGCGATCAAGGCGATCTCGAGGGAGTTGGGCATTTCGCGTAACGCGGTTCGTCGCGCGTTGGCCAACGACGGCCCACCTGCTTACTCCAGGCCGCTGAAGGGGTCGGTGGTGGATGCGGTGGAGCCGCGGATCCGAGAGTTGTCGAAGACCGGTGTCGGCGTCGCCACACCAGCAACAGAACGGTGATCACAACGGCGAGAATGGATCGCCCCGGTGAGTCCGGAGACCAGGTTGTTGGGACTCCGACCTCTGCGAGTGCGGTTCTG
>CAZMXH010000252.1:0-5492 GCA_964570165.1 uncultured Actinomycetes bacterium | reverse complement strand
GCAGGTACGCGTCCGCGGCGACCTGCCCGGCGAACACGCGGGCGGCGCGCAACTGGATCGCCGTGGCGACAGGATCGGCCCCGGACGCGGCCAGCGCTCGGGCGGCGTCCCCGTGCAGCCTCCGGAGCTCGACCGGGGACAGATCGGCTCGGATCGCAGCCGCTGCCGCCGGGACCATCCGGCTGGTGCCCGGTTCGAGCAATCCCGAATCCCGCAGCAGCCGGATGATCTGTGGCAGCTCTCCGTCCGGGACTCCGCTGGCGTCGCTCAGCACGCTGTCCGGCAGGTCGAGGCCCAGCATCAGCATCCGAGCCACCCGTGCCGCCGCCGGGCCGGCGATCGCGAGCCGCCGCTGCACCCGGGCGAGCAGTGCCGGCGCGACGGTACCCGGCGGCGCGGTCGCGAGCAGAACCGCGACGGCGGGCAGGCCCGCGCACGCCGCCCTGATCTCCTCGGCCCGCTCGGCGCTGGGCTCCGCGCCGGTCAGCGGCCGGACCAGCGACACCACCTCGTCGGCGGTCAGCGGAGCGAGGTTCTCCACGTCACCCCCGGCGGCGACGATCGCCTCGTCCAACTCGGCGAGCGCGGGGTTGTTGAGGGTGGGCCGGCGGGAGATCGCCACCCGCACACCCTCGCGGGCGGCGGCGGCGAGCACGGCAAGGACGTCGTCCGCCAGCCGGTGCGCGTCGTCGGCGAGGACGAGGGAACCGTCCACCCGGGCGGTCGCGAGCAGAGCGCGCACGGGGTCGACGGTCTCGCCGGGCGCTACCCGCACCGTCGGCGCGCCGGTCGCCGCGGCGAGCGCCGCCAGCCGGTGGGACCGGCCCGCGCCATCGACCCCAACGACCACGGTCACCGGATCAGTGTTGCGGAACCGGCCACGCCGGACCAGCCACTCACGGTTCGATCACGTTCGGCAGGCGGGCCCTCACAACACGAGGTCTGCACGCCTGCCGCAGCGGAGGCCCGCCTGCCGAACGTGATCGAACGGCCTCACGCGGCGACGACGCGGCGCAACTCGGTGTTGACCCAGTGCACGATCTCCTGGGTCGTGGCACCGGGTGTGAAGATCTTCGCGACGCCCATCTCCTCCAGCAGCGGCAGGTCGGCGTCCGGAATGATGCCGCCGCCGAACACCGTGATGTCTGACGCGCCTCGTTCGGCCAGCAGGTCGATGACCTTTCGGAACAGCGTCATGTGGGCACCGGAGAGGATGGACAACCCGATCGCGTCGGCGTCCTCCTGCAGTGCGGTCTCCACGATCTGCTCCGGCGTCTGGTGCAGCCCGGTGTACACGACCTCGACACCCGCGTCCCGCAGTGCCCGCGCGACGACCTTCGCACCGCGGTCGTGCCCGTCGAGTCCGGGTTTGGCCACGACCACTCGCAGAGGGCTGGTATCAGCCATGACCATCTCCCAACGCCGTTGTCATCCGAGCCTGTGCGGATGCCGCTTCTACTGCAGGGTAACCCGCACCCGCGGCTGGACTGCGTCCGACCGGGCGCGAACCACCGCTCGGCGCGGGCGCAGCCCGGGGGACCACCGTCTCTGTATGTGATACACCCTGGCCGAGCTGCCACGAAGATCATCGCAGCAGGTCACACCCCAGGTCACGCGTGATCTTCCGCCCTGCCCACATGCCTGACACCGCCCGGTGCGGCGCGCCGGGTTGGCGGACTCGTCCTCCTTCCGTTAAGGTCGGCGCGGTTCCCCTGCAGTAGAGGCGGAAGGCACTTAGAGTGTCGCAACGCTCTGGTAAGGGGCGACATAGTCGCCGCCGGCACGTATCCGTGCCATCTGTCGTGGGCTCTGTCGCGGTGCTTGCCGCGGCCTCGGGCACTTTGACCATGCCGTCGGCCGCCGGCACGTTCACGGACGACATGCTGGCCGCTCCGGAACGTCCGGAAGCCTCCGAACGGGAGGCGAGCGGCTTGGACACGGTCGCGGAGGCGAGCCGCTCCCTGCAGGTCGAGAGCGCCAAAGGCATGGAGGCCGCCCACGAGGCTACCGTCGCGCAAGAGCGTCGAGAGGCTGCCGAACGGGAGGCGCGGCAGCAGCGGGAGGCTCAGCGCTGGGTGGCGCCGCTGTCGGACTACCGCATATCAGCCGGCTTCGGCTCGATCGGCCAATGGTGGTCCGGGACGCACACCGGCCTCGATCTCGCGGCCTCCTACGGTGCCGAGATCCGTGCCATGTCCACCGGCGAGATCATCTGGGCAGGCTTCGACGGCGCCTACGGCAACAAGATCGTCATCCGGCACTGGGACGGCACCCAGGCGTGGTACTGCCACCTGTCGCGGATTCTCCAGCGATCCGGCACAGTCTCCCCCGGTGACGTCATAGGCGCCGTCGGCACTACTGGCAACACGACCGGCCCGCACCTGCACCTCGAGGTGCATCCGGACGGCGGTGGCCCCGTCAACCCGCGGCCGTGGCTCGCTGAGCGCGGCGTCAGCCTGTAGCGGCTTCAACCACGCGGGCCCCGGGAACCGGGCCTCGCACCTGAAGCACCACCGAGTGGTCGGCGACCGCCTGCAACCTGGCGGCGACATCCGAGGCATGCGGCTCGTCGCGAGCCAGGAAAGCGCATGTGGGCCCGGACCCCGAGACGATGCCGGCAAGCGCCCCTGCCCTCTCTCCGGCGTCCAGGGTCCCCCGCAGGTCCGGTCGCAACGCGCATGCGGCCGGTTGCAGGTCGTTGCGCAGCGTTGCGGCCAGCGCCACTGGCTCGCCGCGGCGCAACGCTTCCAGAACAGCCGGGTCCACCTCGGGACTGGGCACGGGACGCCCACCGCGCAGCCGATCCAGCTCCGCGTACACCGCCGGTGTCGACAGCCCCGAGCCGGTTGTCGCGAGCACCCAGTGGAACGTCGCGCCCGCCGTGACGGCCGTCAGCCGCTCCCCTCGCCCCGTACCGATGGCAGTGCCGCCTTCGAGGGCGAACGGGACGTCGCTTCCGAGACCCGCCGCCAGCGCGGCGAGCCGGCCACCGCTCAGCCTGGTGCCCCACAGGGCGTCGCACGCGACGAGCGAGGCGGCCGCGTCCGCGCTGCCTCCAGCCAGCCCGGCCGCGACCGGGATCCGCTTGCTGATGTTCAGCCGGACACCGGCGCGGACGCCGGTGGCCCTGCGCAACTCGGCCGCCGCCCGAGCGGCAAGGTTCGTCGAGCCGGTCGGAACTCCCGCCGCCCGCTCACCGGTGACCACGACGGTGATCTCGGCTGCCGGCCGGGCCTCGACGGTGTCGTACAGGGACACCGCGTGGAAGACGGTCGCCAGCTCGTGGTACCCGTCGGAACGTGCCGGCCCCACGGCCAGGACCAGGTTGAGCTTCGCGGGTACGCGGACGGTGACCACCGCATCGGCGTGCTCCATAACCAGATGACGGTATCGGTGCGCCGAAGACGGTGCATGATGTGACTGATGACCACGCGCCACCTGCTCGCGCTGGCCACGGCGCTGGCCGTGCTCGGCGTAGCCGGCTGCGCGACCGGCGACCCGGCGCTGGCGCCGAAGCAGGCGGCGCCAGCGCATTCTCCGGCCCGGAACGCGGAGCCGCCGGATCCCTCCGCCGCGACGGTCACCGCCACACCACCGCCCGAACCGCACCCGGTGTCGCTGCCGGCCATGTTCGGCGCGGAGTTCACTGGCAGGAACCTCGAGTTCGGCGATGTGCTGGAACGCAACGCGGCATACACGCGATACGCGGTGACCTACACCAGCGACGATCTCACGATTTCCGGGATCATGAACATCCCCACCGGCGACGGGCCCTTCCCGGTGCTCGTGCTCGCGCACGGCTACATCGATCCTGCCGTGTACACGACCGGCCGCGGCCTGGCCCGGGAGCAGGACTACCTGGCCCGTCAGGGCTACGCGGTGCTGCATACGGACTACCGCAACCACGCCGGCTCAGATGATGACCCCGGCAACGAGGAGCGCCTTCGCCTCGGCTACACCGCGGACGTCATCAACGCCGTGCTCGCCGTGCGCGAGTCCGACCATCCGCAACTCGACGGCGACCGTATCGGGCTGCTCGGACGGTCCATGGGCGGCGGCGTGACATACAACGTCCTGGTCACGGCTCCGGGCCTGGTCGACGCCGCAGTCGTCTACGCGCCCGTGAGTTCGGCGGCGACCGACAACTTCGAGCGCTGGATGCGCGACAGCCCGGTCGCTGACCGGATCCTGGGCGCGTACGGCTCACCGGCCGAAGCGCCGGACTTCTGGCGGAACATCTCGCCGCGGACGTTCTTCGACCGGATCACCGAGCCGGTGCTGATGTTTCACGGGACGGCCGACGAGAGCTGCCCGATCGAGTGGTCGCGCGAGACATACGACGGGCTCGTGTCCGCCGGCGTGGACGCCGAACTCGTCGTCTACGAGGGTGAGCAGCATGCCTTCGGCCCGCGCTGGCAGGAGTCGATCGAGCGCACGTCGGAGTTCTTCGCGGCTCACCTCGGCTGAGCACCGAGCAAGTCAACCGCGGGCGGCCACGATGCGGACGAACTCGGCGACGCCGAGTTGCTCGCCGCGCGTCCGCGGGTCGACCCCGGCGGCGCGAAGCACCTCCTCGGCGGTGGACGCTGAGCCCGCCCAGCCGGCGAGCGCGGCCCGAAGGGTCTTGCGGCGCTGCGCGAACGCCGCATCCACGACCTCGAACACCGCCCGGCGATCGGCCGCCGGCCCGGGAGGCGGCCGCCGCTCCAGCGCGACCAGCCCCGAGTCGACATTGGGCTCGGGCCAGAAGACGTGGCGGCTCACCGCTCCGGCCAGTCGTACGTCCGCGTACCACGCAAGCTTGACCGATGGGACGCCGTACATCCGTGATCCGGGCCGGGCGGCGAGCCGGTCGGCGACCTCCTGCTGGACCATCACGAGCCCCCGCTGGAGCGTCGGGAAGGTCTCGAGCAGGTGCAGCAGCACCGGGATGGCCACGTTGTAGGGCAGATTCGCCACCAGCGCCGTCGGGGCGGGTCCAGGCAACGAGGTGACTCGCATCGCGTCCGCAGTGACGACCTCGAGCCGTCCGGCGAATTCAGGGGCGTATGTCGCCACCGTCGACGGCAGCGCGGCGGCGAGCACCTCGTCCACCTCGATGGCCACGAGCCGCGCCGCGGCCGGCAGCAGCCCCAGGGTGAGCGAACCCAGACCGGGGCCGACCTCGAGCACGACGTCGTCCGGCCGCAGCGCGGCCACCCGAACGATGCGACGCACCGTGTTGCCGTCGATCACGAAGTTCTGGCCACGGGCCTTCGATGGGCGGAGGCCGAGCGATGTCGCCAGCCGGCGCACGTCCGCCGGTCCGAGCAGCCGCACGGCCTCCGCCTCCCCCGCCGCCGAGTGGCGAGTCGTCAGGGTCATCCAGCAGGGCGCTGCGGGTCAGCGACCTGTCAGGCCTGACAGGCTAAGGCCTGACAGGTCGCCTCGCCGCGCGGCGCCCCCGCCCTCAGCTGGTCGGCAGCCCGAGCTCGCGGGCACAGGCCGGCCAG
>CAZMXH010000251.1:0-5496 GCA_964570165.1 uncultured Actinomycetes bacterium | reverse complement strand
CTCAACGTCCACGACCTTGGAGCGCTCATCAACACGGGCAAGTCACAGGCCGCCCATTTGCGACAGCGACTCTTGGACCGCCTACGGGGAGAGATGGAAGGCGACACCGACCCCGAGCAGACGGCCAGTGCGCTTGCAGGGCTTTGCGACGCTTGGCTACAGCACTGGACAGCCAGCACCGATGCTACGTCTAAGTAAGGATGAGTTGATGGAAGGGGTGAGAGAAAATGACGAATCATCCATCGTCCAAGGAGCTGTCCGACGCTCTCCTTCGCCCTGACGAGCCAGCTGACGTCCACCCACACATCGAGGAGTGCCTGGCCTGCCGAGTGCGCTTGGCCCGCATAGCCCAAGCCAACGCTTCGCAGCCGCCAAGCTCGAACACAGTCCAGAAGATCATCGACGCATCTACCGTGGTTCCTGGGGCTCTCGCTCTGCCCGGGCGCGCTGGCGAGCAGGAGCCTCAGGCAGGCCAGCTGTGGCGAATCGGACGCGACGAAGCACTAGTTGCGTGGGTTCGCGAGAACTTCAACGACGGCGCCGTCGATGTCATCCCCGTCGTCCTCGATGTCGAACTCGCCGACGAGCAGACCATCATCGTCGCCTCCATGGACTCCCCCTTGCCGGTGGACCTCGCCGTGATGGTGGCCCTGCGAACCCACGTACACCGCGACGCATTCATCAACAGTCTCGGCGACCTCGACATCTCCGCGCAGGTCGAGGAGGTCATCGCGGCGACTCGAGAAGGGCGCGAGAGCTTGACAACCGTTGGACCACGCATCGAGCACGACGATGACGACCGCATCGAATACCGCCAGGCTCTCCGCGACCTACTGGCCGAGCTTGCTCCAAGCGCGTGGACCACCGACCCTGATCCGGTCCACCCAGATCCCGCCCAGGCGCATCCCGACGCGGTCTTGTGGCCAGACGCGGCACATGCCGACGTCCAAGCAACGATCGCCGAACGGCTTCGCTCCGCTCGGTGCATCCCACTTGACCACGAACGGTTTCCCTTCGGATTGGGACAGGAACTAGAGGCACTGTTCAAGGTCGTCTACCTCGACACCGCTGTTGTTGTCGCAGCAGTCACGTCACTCGACAGCGCTTCAACAGACGTGACGCAGCTTGTCAACGCCTGCCAGCGCGCCGCGATCAGTTCTCCCGACGCAGGCGCAATCTGCGTTGCAGAGCCGGTCGACGACTGGCCATGCCTCCTGTTCAGCCGAGCGTCCATGCGGCAAGCCCTCGAACTCCCAGCCGGGGTACAAGCCGGACCTGTGGCTATCATCAGCGGACTTGGACTAGTCGACACTCTGTGGAAACATCTGGAGGGTGCCGCGCCAGCATGGGAAGTGACAGAAAGCCCGCCCCGTGGCATCGGTGCCATGGACGTAACCGCAATCGCCGGCCGTCACGCCCAAACGTGGATCGCGACGATTGAAGCACGGGGACACCGAGCACACCAAGCCCCGAAGAAGTCCAGCTGGACGGCGCTCCCTGCGGGACTTGGTGAAAGGGTCTCCCGCTTCGTCACGGCCGTCGCCCAGTCGGTCCCGGTCGAAGACGCCCTCGCCGAGCTTGATCGAGGGAATCGCCGTGATTAGAAGGCTGAAGCTCACCAACTGGCGCAACTACGAGGACGTCTCAATCGACCTCCAGGCGGGCACAACATTCGTAGTTGCCTCCAACGGAGTCGGAAAGACCTCTCTTGTGGAAGCGGCCCGCTGGGCATTGTTCGGCGCTCCCTCGGCAAGCTCCGCTTCACCGGTTTGCGTAGGTGCAGACCAGGCAACAGCGACTGTTGAACTAGTATTGCCAGATGGACAGATCCTGACCGTCGAGCGCACCGTGACCGCGAAGGCGGCCCGACAAGCACCCCTGCCCTCCATCCACCTAGACAGCAAACGCATCGACCTCGACGCGTTCCACAGTGCACTCCGTGAGGCCTACGGCACCGAGCCTGCATTTTTAGCAAGGCTGACGATGCCTGCCGTCTCACGGGATCAGGACACCCCCACAGCACTGGGCCTTGAAAGCCACCTCGGTCGGTACTTCGGAGTTGACGGGCTCCAGCGAGCGAGCGAGATTCTCGCAGGGGAGCTCAAAAGCATCGAAAAGCAAATCCGGCAGATCAAGGTGGCCAACGCGTCTACCGCCCAGCAACTGGCCGAACTTGAAAGGGCAGTGACGACTGCCGCAGCAGCGGTCGAGGACGCGACAAGGGACCACACCGCAGCTCAAACCTCCCATGAGGTCCTGCGCGCCCACCTACAGGCCCAGCAGGTCCGCGAGGCGTGGACGGCGCGCCATGATCAGTGGCTCTCGCAGACCAACGATCTCCTAGAAGAGATCGCTCGGGAACTTGAGGAATCCGTTGAGCGGGTGAGCGTCGAGGATCGACTCACAGAGCGTGTCGACGACCTCAATCGTCTCATCGAGAATGTGCGCATCCAGATCGCAATCCGGGAGTCCCGAGCCGAGACCATTAGATCCAACCAGGCCAGCCTTGACGACTCTCATGATGACTGCCCGGTCTGTCGAAGGCCCTTGGATGACACGACGATCGCGGTCGCCCATCAGTCAAACGAGGCCGAACTCGAGGCGTTGGCGGCAGAGGTTGCGGCACTTCGTTCGGAGGAAACGTCGGCCACAATGCGACGCAGTCAGATGCAGGCACTCGCCCAGCGATGGAGGAGCATTCCCGACCCCGGACCGGAGCCCGAGGTGTCCGCGGACCCGACCCCCCACAGCACAGACATCGACGAAGCCGCCGGCCACGTGTCCGAGGCACTCGAACGGCTAGTAAACGCTCGTGCCGCCCAGGCCAATGCGGAACGCAGACTGCAAGAAGCCCGCGAAGCCGACGATGCCATGAGACAACTTACGAGCCTCTTCCGGGACGAGGCGAACATTCGAGTGGCGCTCGAGACAACGCGCGCGACTCTGGCTGAAATCCTTGAGCAAACTGTGCGGCCCCTCGCAACCGAGGTCGACCAACGGTGGAAGGACCTGTTCCCAAACCGGGGAAAGCTCAGCACGCGCGCCGACGGCTCCATCACTCGCAACGTCAACGGCCACCCGTTGCCCTACGACGCATTTAGCACAGGCGAGAGCATGGTGACGACGATCGTCTTAAAGTTGCTCGTTGCGCAGATGGCAACCTCTACCAACTTCTGCTGGTTCGACGAACCGCTCGAGCACCTAGACCCAGACGTGAGACGACAGGTCGCGAACATTCTGTCGCGGGCATCCGACGGCAACGGTCAACTCCGCCAGATTGTCGTGACGACCTACGAGGAACCACTCGCCCGGCACCTCAAGGCTCGGAATCCAGAGCACGTACACCTCATTGACGTGCGCCAAGCGCCAGACCCCCGCCAGGACATGCACCCCAACACGTTGCCTGCCTGATCAACCATTGGCCAGCCCCTCAGCCAGCGCCCATCGCCCTTGTCTATACCGACGACGCCGAAGCTTCGTGCGTGGCATTGCACGAAAGGACGCACGCTCATGACCCCGAACCGCTCGGCCCGGCCGCTGGCGAACGGTCACGAGAGTGCGGCACACCTGGTACGGCGTAGCTAGGAACCGCATGCGTCATTTCAGCCCAGAATGACCTGAGGCGCCGCCCCGCGGCGGCAGGATCCGCTTGTTCTATTGCAGTGGCCGCGACGCGGGCATAAGGTCGAGCCTGACCGGCGCGGGTGTATAGGCGCGCAAACCAGGAGTCACAGATGTCGGTTCGATCGAAGCTCTCCCGCGCTGAGGTTGAGGAGATGCTTTCGGACGAGCAGCGCGAGAAGCTCGCGTCGCTCTACCTCTTGAGCTACATCCTTGATCAATCCATCATCACGGCCGATTACAAGCCCACAGACGCCCTGCGGAACGCGATCCGCCCATCCCCCTACGGACAGTGGCTTTTCCAACAGAGCAAGAGATACGATTTTGAAGTTCGCGAGGCGCGGCTTGCGTGCCTCTTGGAGCTTTTTCACTTGGATGTTCTCGTAGACATCGACGCGACGGATGTCGATGCATTAGCTACGGCGATTACAAAGGAGATTCGCACAGGTCGGTTGACGTTCGCGATGCTGTTCGGTCCCGCCTTGTATCGAAGGGCGGCTGAGCTCTTTCCGGACGAGCGTAGATCGCTCAACTCGGTCGATACTCAACGGCTCTTAGACGAGCAGCCGGCTGGAGTGTTTCACTTCGGGAACTGGCTCGGCGGCCCATGGGGCCTTTTTCTACATTCGGTGTCTCGCCGGATCCGGCCTACCCGTTTTGTGCCGCTCCAACACTGCCATGACGTTTCGTGCTGGGCGGTTCACCGAGTCATGCTGAGCTCGGACTCATCGGCTGAGATCATCAAAGCTCGGGCGAACATCAGAAAAGCACTGGAGTCAGAGGGCGAGGAGGCATCAGAGTTTGCTGTTGTCAGCTCTGATGTCCTTCGGAACCCAGTCGAGGAGTTCGATCCCGACAGCCTCGGCGCGATCGGATACTTGATCGGCGATGCGCTTGGCGACGCAGAGTTACGGGTACTCCTTGAGTACCTGCTCGACGGCCGCGACGCAGCGAATATGCGCCGCCAAGTCGAAGCTCTCACTGGCCTAAGAGGGAAGTCTACCTTCATCACCGAGGCGCGAAACCGCGCTGAGTTGCTCCAAATGATCCTTCTGGCGTCAGATGAGCAGATCGCGGCCGCCCTGGATCACCTCCTCTTCGATCACAGCGACCAGAACCGACTTACGATCCCGACCCATGAGGTCCGCAGGAGTGTGTTAACTCACGCGACCTCGTCGGCGTTCGGCAGCCGGCCGGAATTGTCGCGTTTCGGCGTCCGGACGATCTCGCGGGTAGCTCCTGCACCCCTGAAGCTACGTCGTCTGGTCGACTCCATCTACGGACCGGCTCTCACCGGATCCGAGTCTTCCGCTGAGCTTGACTGGCAACTTCGCTCGGTCCCTGGTGCTACGACGGACGCAAGCTTGACCGAGTACCTGCGGAAGACGCCACCGGAGGTCGTACTCCAGCGCTTAGTGCTCAACACCCGGGAGAACGTCGAACGGGGAGCAGCCGCTCTGTCATTGACGATCGGAGACGGCGTGAACGATCTCGAACTCGTGCAACGGATGCTGTGGAAACTAGGTTTCGACGTCGTTGATGCGGACGAACTGCACGAGGACTTCTGGCGGCATAGCGATCGCCTTCGAAAGGCTGCGGAGTCCGCGAGTGTGAGCACATCGGTTGGCGAGGAAGAGATCAGCGAGATCTCAACGAGTTACTTCCGCGCTCTGGAGAAGTTGCTGGCGGACACTCTGGTCTTTTGCGTTTGGGCGTTCACGACAGACCATGTCCGTGACCAGGATCCTTACCTCTACGTCGATAACAGCGCGGCCCTTGAGCGCACAACGCGGGAGCTCGGGGCGGGCCTTGCCGCACGGGGAGACATTCACGATGCGAAGGTCGGTGTTGAGAAGTGGACTCTGCTGCCTTTAT
>CAZMXH010000250.1:0-5565 GCA_964570165.1 uncultured Actinomycetes bacterium | reverse complement strand
CACGGCCTGCCGTACCTCACGATGCGAGCGCCCGACCAGCCGGCTCCGACCTGGTCGGCGGAGTTCGATGCCTGGGCCGGCGACGCGCTCGGCCGCGGCGCCGTCGACGAGCTGGCCGACTTCCGGCATCGAGCACCGGCCGCGCGGTACGCCCACCCCACGGTCGAGCACTTCGCCCCGATGTTCGTCACCCTCGGAGCCGCCGATGACACGGAGGCAGCGCCGGACGTGGTCATCGAGGGGTTCTGGTACGGGCTGTCCAAGCGGTCGTTCCAAGTCGCCTAGACACGTCGCCCAGCCACGGTTAGCCGGCGGCCGACAGTGCCTCGGCGGTGACCTCGCTAAGCGGTAGCGCCGCCGTCTCCTCGGGCGAGAACCAGCGCGCCTCGGCGGTCGATCCGCCGTCCTCGAGGACGCGCGAGCCCTGCGGCTGCTCCACCATGACGTCGTAGAAGGCGCGGACCCCGTGCCAGTCGATCGGGAACCCCTCGGGACCGACCTGCTCTGGCTCACGGTGGCTGGCCACGCCCAGCAGCGCCAGGATCCGTCCATCCTGGCCGGTCTCCTCGGCCAACTCCCGCAGCAGTGCCGCGGCCGGCTGCTCTCCGAAGTCGGTGCCGCCGCCGGGCAGATGCCAGCGACCGGCGCCGGGGTACCCGTCCGCGATGCGCGTCAGCAGCACCCGGGAGTCCCGGTCGCGGGCCACCGCGTACGCTGCGAACCGCTGTACCCGCGGGCGGCCGTCCGGATGCTCCGTGATCAGGAACGACGGGAGATCGGGCAACTGTTCGGGGGGCAGGTCAACGGCGGTCAGCGGCAGCTTGAGCGCATTGGCGACAAAGGGCCGCAACTGCAGCCCTGCGGCCTCGCGGCGGGTGACCCAGCGAGCCTCGTCCACCTTGGGGGACGACGGCTCCCCACGCACGCCGGTCACCGCGGCCTCGTAGATGAGCCGGTCGGTATGCAGCGTGACGCCCTCGCCCGGCAGCGTGCGCACGTCCGCGACCACATCGACGAGGCGCTCGGTGCCGACCCCCAACCCCGCCTCCTCGGCGGTCTCCCTCGCGACGGTCAGTTCTGGATGCTCGCCGTGGAGGACGCCGCCGCCGGGCAATGTCCAGACGCCGGGCATCCCGGAACGTGCGGACTCCCGCACGAGCAGCAGCCGCCCAGCCGCGTCGGTACAGATCGCGTAGGCGGCCACTCGTCGCAGTGGCTCGAGATCGGCGCTCACGTCATGGCAGTCTTGCCGCCGCGGCGGGCGAGAGCAACCACCGACATGCGGCCCGCAATTGCTTGAGCGACTCGAATCAGCGTAATCTGGCGGCCTCCGCCCAATGTCAGCCAAATGCCGTCCGGCCTGGAGGAGCGCTACTTTGGGGCATGTCGAGCACTTCACGTTCGGCCTCATCACGCCGCTGACCGGCTATTTCGTCATGTTCATGGCGGCTGCGATCGGGCTGCGGTGCACGGTGCGCGCGCTGCACACCACCGGGTCGACGAAACGCACCTGGCTCCTCGTCGGCGCTACCGCGATCGGGGCGGGAATTTGGACCCTGCATTTCATCGCCATGCTCGGATTCGGCGTGGAATCCTCGGCGGTGCGCTATGACGTACCTCTGACGCTGCTGAGCTTGCTGGTGGCAATTCTCGTCGTGAGCGGTGGCGTGTTCACCGTCGGCTACGGCAGGTCGGCTTCGGTCTCGCTGCCGCTCGGAGGGCTCGGCGCCGGCCTCGGCGTCGCGGCGATGCACTACACCGGGATGGCCGCCGTCCAGATCAACGGATCCATCGGCTACAACACCCTGCTGGTGGCCCTGTCCATCGTGATCGCCATCGTCGCGGCGTCCGCGGCGTTGTGGATCGTGCTCCGGGTCCACGGCTTCGCCGGAGCGCTCGGTGCCGCGCTCGTCATGGGCCTGGCCGTCAGCAGCATGCACTACACCGGAATGGCGGCGGTACGGGTCGACCTGCTGTCCGACGCGGAGCTGACCGGCGCCACCGCGACGGAGTTCCTGTTCCCGCTCACCGTGGGCATCGGCGCCGTCCTGTTCATCGCGTTCACCTTCCTCGCGGTCTCACCGATCGAGGACGAGGAGGGCGATGCCCGTGCTGTCGCGCAGCTGCGTGCGCTCGCGAGCCGGCGCGAGCAGTTCGCCCAGCAGATCGAGGAGCAGATCCGCGAGGCCGAACGGCGCCCGGCGACAAGGCGCCGCCAGACGACACCGAACAAGAGCGACACGCCACGCCGGTGAGGCGTGGATGCTCCAGGCGGCGAAGCAGCGGGCGCCAGCCTCGGACCATCTGACTAGCATCCTGGCATGCCGACCCACCTGTCGCTGTCCGTCCACATCGACGCGCTGGCCGCCGGCGGCCGGGTGCTGCGGGAGTCGTCCGCGCGCTCCGGCCTGGGGGCGGCCGTCCCGACCTGCGCTGGCTGGAACGTCACGGACCTCGTGACGCACCTGGGCATGGTGCACCGGTGGGCCGCGGCGAACCTGCGCGGAGACGACGCCCACCGGCCGGAGGACTCCGAAGCCGAAGCAGCGGCCAGCGATGACCTGCTCGCCTGGTTCTCCTCCGGTCTCCAGGCGTTGATCGACACCTTGCACAGCACACCCGACGACGCACAAGCCTTGGTGTTCCTGGCCGACGCGCCTCCCCCGCGCCAGTTCTGGGCTCGCCGGCAGGCGCACGAGACCACCATCCATGCCGTCGACGCGATCGCGGCGCAGCTTGCCCGCTGGCCGCGGGCAACCGAGGTGCCGGTCTCGCCGGAGCTCGCGGCCGACGGCATCGACGAGCTGTTGTGCGGTTTCGTCCCGCGTCGCAGGAGCCGCCTCCGGTCGGCCGCGCCGTTCACCCTCGTGGTCAGGGCGGACGACACAGGCCACGCGTGGACGCTGCGGGTCAGCGAGGAACCGGTCGTCACGACCGTCGGAGACACCGCCAGCCCCGACGCCCTCATGTCGGGCACGGCCGCCGAGCTCTACCTCGGCCTGTGGAACCGGGGAGACGAGATCAGCGTCACCGGACGGCACGACGTGCTCGAGCAGTGGCGGTCGCAGGTCAGGGTCCAGTGGCACTGAGGTCTGACATCCGGATTTGGGCCGGGTCGAGCCCGCGTTCGGTGGTCGCTCAGGTTCGCTCGAGGACCACGACCGGGATCTCCCTTGAGGTCTTCCGCTGGTAGCTGTCGTAGTCCGGCCACACCTCGGTCATCATCGCCCACAGCCGGGGCCGCTCATCCGGTGTCGCGTCTCGTGCACGCGCAGCGAAGAGCTCGCCCTTCACCTGCACCTCGACGTCGGCGTTCTCCTTGAGGTTGAGGTACCAGTCGGGGTGCCGGGCGGCACCTCCCTTGGATGCGACGACGACGTAACGCCCGCCGTCCTCTCGGTAGATCAACGCGTTGCGCCGCTGTAGGCCTGTTCGCCGCCCAGTGGTGGTGAGGATCAGGATGGTCGTGCCCCGGTACCACGAGTAGCCTTCAGCACCGTCGGTCTCCAGATACCGCTGCACATGCTTGTCCCCGAACAGCACCGTCTCTCCCTTCGCGCAGCCGTCAGCCTCGCGAGGAGGCGAGCTGGACCCACGCCTCCTGCTCCCCGTCAGCGAGATAGAGCAGCGCCCGACCGTAGGCCTCGGCTGGGCTGTCCCCCACAATATCCAGCAACTGTCCGGCGACCTGCACCGTGACGCCGTACACCTCGCCGGAGCGGTAAAGCCGGACGAACGTCCCTCCGAGGCGCTCCCGCAGCTGCTCCTCGCTCGGAAGCCAGAGCGCGGCCTCCTGCTCGACAGAGTCCAGCGCCCACTCCACGGTGCCGTTGAAACCGATCACCTGACCGGTCGGAAAGTCGTGGACGTCGATCGTCATGTTGCTGAGCACGAAGACCTCGTCGTCCATGCCGCGGTCCGGCAGGACGAACTTGTCCCCCGGTGCCGGCTCCCATCGCAGGCCGGCCGCTCGCAGCCGCTTCGCCAGCTCGACTGAGATCACACTTTATTGTGCAACTTCCCCGTCACGGATCATCCAGGTCGGGGTCGTGCAGCAGCCGGAGTATCGCCTCGCCGACGTCCGCCGGGTCGACCATGACGTCGCGAACCACGAGTACCGGTCGGCCCGCGATGTCATCGAATACGGTGACGCCGGGCAGCAACATCGGCTCGGTCGGATCCACCCGCACCCGAACAGTGATCTCGATGCTCATCGAAACCGATGATAGCTCTGTGTAGCTCTCGATAGCTAGATCTGGCTGCAGCAAGCTTCGAGTCTGCTCATGATGGCATCGTGGAAGGCGAGTTCCCCGAGCTCGACCGGTCGGGTCCTGACCTGATCTATATGCAGGTCGCGGACCACATCGCGGCAAGGATCGAGCATGGCTCCCTCGCGCCTGGACAGCGCCTTCCCGCCGAGCGGGACCTCGCCGTCCAGTACGGGGTGGCGTACCTGACGATCCGTCGCGCGATCCGCGAGCTGCGCGAACGCGGCCTCGTGCGCAGCGTCCACGGGAAGGGCACTTTCGTAACAGGAGGCCGCTGACCTGCGCGGATCTGCCGATACCGGGCGGCACTTTCGCTTCCGCAGCATAGCCCGCCGATCCGGTCCATAATCTGGGCCATGACAATACGGGGGGAAAATTCGAACACGGGGGGCGCGGGGGCGACGCTCACGAGCATCGCTCCTGCACCATGGCAGGACAGGCCGCAGCGCGAGGTCCGGCGCGGCAAGCCGGTCACCCGTCGGGGGCGGCTGGTGCTCTCCTGGTACAACCCGGACATCCTCGAACTCGAGACCGCAAACAGCAGGTTCGAGCTGCTCGGTCCGTACGGCACCGAGGCTCACGAGGGCGATGAGGTCGAGGTCGTCGGTCTGCCGGACCCGACGACGCGCAACGGCGAGCGCCTCCCGGCGCTGCTGATCCAGCGGATGCGGCGGCTCGGGTAGGCGCGGCTAGCCTGGTTCCATGCCCGCGGCCACAGGTCTGCCAGCGGCCATCCAGTCGCTCGTGCCGCCCGCGACGTTGCGGGCGTCGTAGCCCAGCCGGGCGAGATACCGCGCGGCCTGCATGCTGCGTGCTCCAACGGCGCACACCAGGTAGACCGCGCGGTCACGCGGCAGCTCGGGGTAGCGTGCCGGGACGGTTGCGAGAGGCATCAGCACCGCACCAGGCACGTGCCCCTGGGCGTACTCCTCGGGCTCGCGCACGTCGACGACCAGCTCGCCGGCGGCGTGCGCGGCCGCCAGCTCATCGACGGTGACCTCGGGGACGCTCACGTGACGGCGCTCACGAACACGTGGGCACCGTCGGCCTCGCTGAGCAACGCCGGCTCACCGTTTGCCGAGAGCGCGTAACCGCCCTCGGCTCGCTCGGCCGCAAGCGCCGCGCCCGGGCCGACACCGGCTCGCCGGAACTCGGCAAGCAGCTTCTCGTCGGTCTGCAGCGGCTCGCCGATCCGGTGGACGACGACCTTGGATCGCGTCGTCACCACCTTGTCCAGCGGACCCATGCCGGCGGGCGCAGCCTTGGGGAGTGCCGAGCTACCCAGCTCCGCCAAGCC
>CAZMXH010000249.1:569-5569 GCA_964570165.1 uncultured Actinomycetes bacterium | reverse complement strand
TGGGCGTCGAGCGCGTCGGTCGCCCCCTCGACTCGGGTCTCGAGCGCGGCGTCCACGCCCTGCGCGATGTCCGGGGACTGCGCGCCGACCGCGATGTTGACGCCGCACGAGCGGCCGTCGAACCCCTTGGCCGACGAGTCGTAACCGATCTGCAGGATCCGGTCACGCACGACCGACGTGATGTCGACGTCGCTTTCGGTCGTGATCTCGCCGGCCACCTGTACCTGACCCGTGGTGACCAGCGTCTCCACCGCTACACGCGACCGGGGATCCTGGGCGAGCATCGCGTCCAGGATGGAGTCGCTGATCGCGTCACACATCTTGTCCGGGTGACCCTCGGTCACCGACTCGCTTGTGAACAGTCTTCGGGGTGTCATCGTCTCCCTCACTCAATTCCCGACTCAGGCTAGGCCGCGGTTCCCCAGCGCACATGGGTTTGAGGAACCGTGCCCGGCCGCGGTCGTTGATCTACTGGTCGCTCAGCTAGCTGGCGTGGAAGAAGCCCCAGGCAAGGTGACCGGACCTGCCGCCGTTGACCCAGCGGCGCAGCCCGGCTTTCATCCGCTCCTGGTACTCGGTGCTGACCATGCCCTCCAGCTCAGCGGCGCGCCGCTCGGTCTCGTCGAGTACCCGCTGGTAGTGCGCGGCGAGCTGCGGTGTCGTGTCCTGGAACGACACGTTCGTGAAGCCGAGCCGGTAGAGCTCCCGCCGGTAGAACCCCGGGGTTGCCAGCGTGTCGAGCTGGAGGCGCTGCAGTATCGGTGCGAGGACGCCGGGCGGGCAGTCGTCGGCCGCCATCGGGTCGGTGAACACCAGTTGGCCGCCCGGACAGAGCACGCGGGCAACCTCCTCGAGGACGCGGGCGCGATCGCCGCTGTGCAGGAAGGCGTCCTGCGACCAGACGATGTCGAACGCGTTGTCCTCCAACGGGAGATCCTCGAACGAGCCGTCAACGACGTCGATCAACTCGGCAACGCCTTGCTCGCTGTTCAGCTGCCGGTTTCGCTCGTTCTCGACCTCACTGAGGTTGAGACACGTCACCCTGCAGCCGAAGGTCTTCGCGAGGTAGCGGGCCGCCCCGCCGTAGCCGGCGCCGACATCGAGCACTCGGCTCTCGGACGTCGGCCCGACCAGGTTGGACAGCCGTTCCACCGTACGGCGGCTGGCGCGGCCGATGGGCTCATCGTCGGAGTTGTAGATGCCGATGTGGATGTCCTCGCCACCCCAGATCGTGGCGTAGAAGTTGTCGGCATCCTCGGAGTTGTAGTAGTTCCGCGCGGTGTGCACCGCCGTGGAGTAGAGCTCGGTCAACTCCTCGTCCCGCCGGTACGACTTCTCCGCCACATGGATGAAGAAGTCCGGGTCGTCGGCGAGGTACGTCTCCTTGAAGTCGCCGTATGTCTTGATGCTCTGAAACCCGACTTCCCGCATCAGACGGCGCATATAGTCCTTGCGGAGCGGATACATGTTGAGGTGGTACTGAGAATTGTCGGCGAAGGTGTATCGGAATCGACACAGTCCCTCATCGATATATTCTGGTACTGCCGAGACATCTTCACCGCAATAGTAGTAGGTGTGCTTCGTGGAGAATTCGCCGTCCAGAATGGAGTCGTAGTTTCTCTGGTCGATGATCAGCACGCCGTCGTGCTTCAACATGGCATAGAACTCGGCAAGCGCCTTGCGGCGGTCCCGCTCCGAGAACAGGTGGGTGAACGAGTTGCCCAGGCAGACGATCGCGTCATACTCGCCGTGGACGTCCCGGTTCAGCCAGCGCCAGTCCGCGTTGACGACGCGGAGGATATGGCCGCGTTTGAGGCCATTGGAGAAGGCCTGGACCAGCATCTCGGGGCTGCCATCTGCACTGACGGTCTCGAAGCCCTCTTCCAGCAGCCGCACCGAGTGGAATCCGGTGCCGGTAGCCACGTCCAGCACCTTGCTCACACCGCGGGCCTTTAGCTGGTCGATGAAGAAACGGCCTTCGGATTCAGCTCGCTTCTTCCAGTCGATGAGCTCGTCCCACTTCTCGACGAAGCCCTTAACGTACTCTGCAACGTAGTGGTCGGTCGTCCGGACATCGATGGGCCTGTCCCCGAAGTCTTGTTCGGGCGACACCGTTTGTACGTTACCTGAGACCATGTCTCAACTGCCACTCCCTCCTCCATTGGGGTACTTGGGAGTTACGCTAAGTGATTCTCCGCGAGATGACAACAGCGCATCCTGAATTCGCACTCTGACCTGCACTTTCACCGGCAGTCCCGAGCTTTACCTGACGTCGGCGGAGGGGTGGCGAATTACACGTCGAGACTATGCAGTATAATTGTGCTGTTTTCCTAAGTTGCAGAACTTTTCGGCTGGCGGAAGCGGGTGCGGGGTCAGATCCAGCTTTCGAACCACATCCGGTCCAGCCACTCCACGTAGGGAATCACGGCGTCAACGTGAATGGGGTAAAAGTACGCCGCCACGGCGACGGTGCACAGGACGTACGCACCGGCGACCGCCGCCCCGACCGTGCGCCGCAGCGGCGGAGCGTCCCTCGGACCGAGTATCAGCCCGATGGCGTAGGCCACGGCCAGTACCAGGAATGGGGCGAGCGCTACCGCGTAGAACGAGAATGTCGGCCGGTCGATGAGGATCATGGCTGCTAGCCACGGAACCCACGTCGCGAGTACACCGGACAAGATCGCTCCGGCGCGCCAGTCGCGCCGGACTGCCCACATCCACAAGCACACCACCAGCGCGGCGCACGCGCCCCACCACAGCAGGGGGGTGCCCAGCGCGAGAATCTCCTGCACCGGCTCGTCGCCGCTGCAGCCCTCCCCCTGTTCGCTCAGGCAGGCGTAGTCGAACGACACGGGCCGCATCAGCAGCGGCCAACTCCATGCCGGTGACGCGTACGGATGGCTTTCGGTGAGGTCGCTGTGGAAGCCGAGGATCTCGGCGTGGTAGTGCCACAGGCTGCGCAGCCAGTCCGGCGTGATCGCACCTAACCCGACGCCCGGCTTCCCGGTGGCCCAGTCGCGCGCGTAGCCCTCGCCACCGGCGATCCAGCCGGCCCAGGTCGCGACGTAGGTGACGACGGCTGTCGCCATGATCGTGACGAACGCGAACGGTCCGTCCTTGAAGACCCCGCCCAGCCATGGTGAAGACGCGCCGGCGGCCTTCCGCGCTCCGATCTCCCACGCCACCGTGAGCAGGCCGAAGGCCGCGACGGCGAACAGCCCGCTCCACTTCGTAGCGCAGGCCAGGCCCAGCAGCACCGCCGCAGCGATGCGCCACGGCCGCCACACGAGCAGCGGGCCCAGATCGCTGCGGTCGGTGTTCAGCAGCGGGCGCTCCACCCAGTCGGCGTACTTCCGGCGCGCTGCGTCGCGGTCGACGAGCAGGCAGGCGAACGCGCCGACGACGAACATCGTCAGGATGCCGTCGAGCAGGGCGATCCGGCTCACCGCGATGGACATCCCGTCGACGGCGATAAGCAGGCCGGCCAGCACGCCGAGCATCGTGGACCGGAACAGCCGCCGCCCGGCACGGACCAGGAGGATCGCCGTCACGACGCAGGCCAGCGCGCTGGCCAGCCCCCACCCCGTGGGCTCCATGACGAGAAGTTCGATGCCGCCGGCGATAAGCCACATGACGGCGGGCGGGTGGACGACGAAAGATGGCTCGTCGGTGAATATGTCGAGGTTGCCCGCCAGCACCATCTCGTCCGCGCCGTCGACGAAGCCGCGGGCCTCGCCGAACCGGAGCAGCGAGTACGCGTCCTTCGCGTAGTACGTCTCGTCGAAGACCAGCCGGTGCGGCCTGCCGAGATCGACGAGGCGCAAGGCGGCGGCGACGGCACCGACGAACAGCGTCCCAAGCCACCCAATGAGCCGGTCCGGCGGCATCGGACGCACGAGCCGCTCGCGGAGGGCCGCCACGCGGGCGGCCTCCCGGCTGGTATCCGGGGGCGCCGGATCTTCCTGGACCATCGTCTCCGCTCCGCGGCTCACCCGGGACATCCTAGGAGGGTTCCGCGCGACCGTAACCGGCGATGGAAGTGTGACCAATCCGCACCATCCGGAGGTGCGGCTCGGCAGCCGCCGGAGCCTGGGACGATGGGGCGGTGGGCGGGTTGCTCGTGCTGGCCGGTACGCCGATCGGTGACGTGTCCGACGCCTCGCCCCGGCTGACCCGCGAGCTTGCCGCGGCGAACGTCGTGGCGGCGGAGGACACGCGGCGGCTGCGGCGGCTCGCGGCGTCTCTCGGCGTGGAGCTGCCCGGCCGGGTGGTCTCATACTTCGAAGGCAACGAGGCCGAGCGCACCGTTGAGCTGCTGGCCGACCTGCGCGGCGGCGCTCGGGTGCTCGTCGTGACGGACGCCGGGATGCCGAGCATCTCGGACCCGGGCTACCGGCTGGTCACCGCGGCGATCGACGCTGGCATCCGGGTGACCGTCGCGCCGGGACCGTCGGCGGTGCTCGCCGCCTTGACGATTAGCGGGCTGGCCGTGGACCGGTTCTGCTTCGAGGGGTTCCTGCCGCGCAAGGCGGGTCCGCGCCGGCGGCGGCTTGCCGCGCTGCGGGACGAGGACCGCACGATGGTCTTCTTCGAGTCGCGGCATCGCGTAGCCGCGACGTTGGCGGCGATGGCCGAGGCTGTCGGTGCGGAGCGGCGCGCCGCGCTCTGCCGCGAGCTGACCAAGACCCATGAGGAGGTGCGGCGCGGTCCGCTCGGCGAGCTGGCCGAGTCCGCGGCGGCCGACCCGCCGCTGGGGGAGATCACGCTGGTAGTCGCGGGCGCACCCGCGGCACGGGCGGAAGCGACCGCCGAGCGGGCGGCTGAGCTCGTCGCGGACCGGGAAGCCGCCGGCGTGCCGCGCAAGGAGGCGGTCGCCGCGGTGGCCCGCGAGTTCGGCCTGCCCAAGCGGACCGTCTACGCCGCGGTCGTGGGGGGGGGGGCCGCCGGCCCCCCCCCCCCCCCCACCGACCCCCCCCCCCCCCCCCCGGGGGCGCGCCCCC
>CAZMXH010000249.1:0-559 GCA_964570165.1 uncultured Actinomycetes bacterium | reverse complement strand
CTGACGTCACGAGGCCCGCATGCGTGCCGCGGTAGGGGCCGGCCTGCTGAACGTGATCGAACGAACCCGCCTGGGTGTTGGGCCGGGGACGGGAACGAGGTTGGGTGGCCGTACGAGCGCCCTCTACGATCGGGAGCATGAATCGTCATGTGCTCACGGCCGTGGCCTGGCCATACGCGAACGGGCCCCGCCACATCGGCCACGTATCCGGCTTCGGCGTCCCGTCCGACGTGTTCAGCCGGTACATGCGCATGGCGGGCAACGAGGTCCTGATGATCAGCGGGACGGATGAGCACGGTACGCCGATCCTCGTCCAGGCCGAACAGGAGGGCACCAGCGCGCGGGAGCTCGCCGACCGCTACAACCGCGTCATCGTGCGCGACCTTCGAGATCTCGGGCTGTCGTACGACCTGTTCACCCGCACCACGACCCGGAACCACTACGCGGTGGCGCAGGAGATGTTCAAGACCCTGCACCGGAACGGGTACATGATCGAGAAGACCACCAAGGGGGCGATCTCGCCCTCGACCGGCCGCACACTGCCGGACCGGTTCATCGA
>CAZMXH010000248.1:0-5569 GCA_964570165.1 uncultured Actinomycetes bacterium | reverse complement strand
GGATCACCCCGATCATCCACCGCTCGATGGGATGAGAACCAGGCCGAGGCCTAGCAGCACGGGAAGGGCGAGAAGGTAGAGGAAGAACAGGACAACGGGGACGAGTGTGCCGCCCTGTTGGCCGGTTCGCCTGATCTGGCGTAGTGCAAGGTGGCCAATGATGATCGCGAGAGGCCAGAAGACCGGGCCGAACAGGGCGAACACCGCGGTGGCCACCGCTAGCTTGTTCGTCTCCTGTTGCGGAGCGGGTGTAGGGGGCGGAGCGGTCTTCGGCGCCCGGTCGGCTGGCGCCGCGCGTCGATCGGACTGGTAGGCGGTGCGGCGCGGTTGGCTGAGAAGCATGTCGCGCGCACAGACGATCTGTTCGAACGTCTCAGCGTCGCCGCCGGTGTCGGGGTGGCCGCCGTCCCTGGCCCTTCGGTAGAAGGCTCTTATCACCTGCTGTCGGTCAGCGCCCCTCGGGACACCGAGGATCTCGTGCGGATCGCTTCTGCGGTCTTCGTATACATCACAGCTCATGCTGAGAGTCCTCTCCGATGCTGGGACTTGCCGGCGCAGCAGGCACATGCTCGGAATGCCGGTCGGCGGCGGCGGCCCTGATCTCTGTCGCCGTGGGTTGCCCGACGACGTCGCCGAAATACACCTTCGACAACCGGGCGCGGAGCTTCGACCAGCGCTGCCGCGGCGCGGGAATGCCGTTCTCATCGACCTCGGGGCCGAGGTCGAGCGGTGTCTCGGGCTCGTGTGACGTGAACCCGTACACGTCGTAGTCGCTGAGGCGGAGGTGGACCTCGGAGAATCCACCGTCCGGACTGACGACGGTGATGCCGGTTTCGCGTCCGTGCAGGACCTTGTCGCGGTCACGGCGCTGGAGGCCGAGGCAAATCCGTTTCGTGACCAAGTAAGCCAGGGGCGGCATCAGAACGATGCTGATCTGCAAGAACCGGGTCACCCAGTTCACCGGCACATGGAACGTGGTCGCGAGGATGTCGTTGCCACCGGCTATCCAGAGGAGGAGGTAGAAGACGACGAAGGCGACGCCGAGTCCGGTGCGGGCGGGCATGTTGCGCGGCCTGTCGAGAATGTGCCGGGCCCGATCGGTGCCGACGATCTTCTGCTCGATCCACGGGTAGATCGCAAGCGCGATCAGGATGAGGCCGGGTACCACTATCGCCGGTACGAGCATGCTCAACGTCAACGTATGCCCGAAGACACCGACCTCCCATGGCGGCATCAGCCGCAGCGCGCCATCCAGGAAGGCGAGATACCAGTCAGGCTGACTCCCGGCGCTGACCTGCGACGGGTCGGAGGGGCCGCGCAACCATACCGGGTTGATCTGCACGGTGGCCGCTATCACCCCGATGAAGCCAAGGACGATCAGCATCAGCCCGGCGGCCCTGGCGATGTGCACGACGCGCGGGGAACCGACGATGTTCTTCTCGGTCTTGCCCGCACCGCCCCACTGGGTTCGACCGTCCCGCCGGACCAGTATCAGATGCACCGCGAGCAACGCCGCGATGAGTGCCGGTACCAGCAACACGTGAACGATGTTGAGGCGGGCGATGATGTCCTCGCCGGGGAACGCGCCACCGAAGATGAACGACGACAAGTACGTACCGACGATCGGGATGGCGAGCGCGCCGGCCTCGACGACGCGCAGGCTCGTCCCCGAGAGTAGATCATCCGGCAACAGGTGCCCGGTGTAGCCACCGACGATGCCCAGCACCAGGAGACCCAGGCCGATCAGCCAGTTGAGCTTCCGAGGTGCGCGGAACGCGCCGGTGAAGAAGACGCGCAGCAGGTGGATCGCAGTGGCGGCGATGAATATGTGCGTCCCCCAATAGTGGACCTGACGCATCAGCAGACCACCACGGACCTCGAAGGTCAGATCCAGCGTAGACGCATACGCCTCCGAGACGACGACCCCCCGCAGGGGGCCGTAGGCCCCGTCGTACGTGACAGGTGTCATCGAGGGCTCGAACCACAGCGTCAGGAACACGCCGGACAGGAGGACGGCCACAAGGGCGAAGAGCGCGATGTAGCCGAGCCAGAACGACCAGTGGTTGGGCACCGCCTTGCGCATGTTGCGCCGAACCCAGTCGCTGGCGGTGATCCGCCGGTCGACGAGTTCGATCAACCCTCCGGCCTGCCGCACCATCCAGTTGCGGCTGAGCTTCTTCGGTGCCTGCGTGGTATCCGTCATGCGTCGCGCTCCCAGTAGCTCGGTCCGACCGGCTCGGTGAAGTCGCTTTGCGCCATCAGGTACCCGTCGTCGTCGACGGTGAGTGGTAGCTGGGGCAGCGACCTGGTGGCCGGGCCGAAGACCACCGCACCGTTGTCCGCGAGATCGAATGTCGCCTGGTGGCAGGGGCACAGCAGGTGATGCGTCGTGCGGTCATAGAGACTGACCGGGCATCCGACGTGAGTGCAGATCTTGGAGTAGGCGACGATGCCGTCCACGTGCCAGTTCTCCCGTCCCTCAGAGGGAGAAAGTTCGTCCGGGCGCAGGCGAACCAGCACCACCGGCGACCTGGCGCGCTCGTTCACCCGCGCCGGGCCATCGGCGTCGTCGAGATCGAGAAAGGTGGCGGGCATGATGTTGACCATGTCGCCGACCTGGATGTCGGATACTCGAACGGGTTGGTAGCTGACATCGGACAGCAACCGCACACCCTCGGCCCAGGCCGTGTGCTCGCGCCTCGTACTCGCCACCGGGTCACGGGCGCGGAGCGCTATGACGGCCGGCAACGGCAGCACGGCGAGAGCAGCGAGCAGGGAGTTGCGGATCAGCCTGCGCCGCCCTAACCGAGTACGCCTCTCGCCGCTGCCCGACTCGGGGCGGAGGGTGTCACTGGCATCCTCAGCGCTTCTGTGCTCGACGACTTCCGTGTCCGTCATGAGCGCGCGCGACCAGTGCACCACGCCAGCGCCTGCGAGAAGCAAGGCCAAGCCCAGGGTGAGGCCGAGCATGAGGTTGGACGCCTGCAAACCACCGCTGGTGGCGCCGGCCCCGCTGCCTTCGTCGCTGAAGCCCGAG
The DNA here is from genome assembly GCA_964570165.1 of uncultured Actinomycetes bacterium. Lineage (GTDB taxonomy): Bacteria > Actinomycetota > Actinomycetes > Jiangellales > Jiangellaceae > JBMCTR01. The sequence continues at coordinate 2,532 of CAZMXH010000248.1, read as the reverse complement.
TAGAAGGCGACAGCCACCGTCCCAAGCAACGCCGACGCGGCAAACAGGCCGGCTACCTGTCGCCGGGCGCGCCCCCGGGCAGTGGGTTCGACATCGGTCAATCGGGGTGCTGCATGCGGGAGGCCAGGATCAGGAACCGGATGATCCCGCTCTGGCACACCAGGTTCGAGATCCCGGGGGAGTCCGCGGCGCATCCGGTCTGCGACACCGCGGGTAGTCGGCTGACGGCTCTGGCGTGCTTGCGGAGGAGAGGAGTCGGTCATCGTTCGTCGAACATCTTCTGTCGGTTCTGTTGTCTCTCAACCCCTAAGACGACAAAGCCGTCTCCGATGTGACATCGGGCCGTCGATTCTCCGAACACCACCGGGCTCGTACTTCCCCTCGGGCGGGCCGCAGCCGGTTGGTGTGTTCACGGAGCCGGTACATCTCGAACCCTCGGGGAGTGACTGCGACCTGTCTCGCGCTATAAGATCCACGCGCCACTGTTCGGGAAACTGTGGATGCGGCTGACGGGCATCGACGACCAGACCGCGCGCCAGTCCAACCTGGCGCTCATCTTCGGCGTGACAGCGATCTTGGGGCTCGTCGCCGCGATCGGTCTCGCGGCCGTTGTGGGGGACGACGCATCGCCGGGACGGGGCCTGTGGGTGGGAGCGGCCATCGGTGTGCTTATCGTTGCGTCCACCCTCGCGATCCAGAGCCTGTACGAGCGCAAGCCACTCGCGCTGTGGGCCCTCAACGCCGGCTACAACGTCCTCGGGTTCGCCGTCATGGGGCTGATCATCGGCGCCCTGCAATAGGCGATCCGGTCACCCGCGCCCGTCCCTCCGGCAGGCCTGACGGCCCCTCACTGCGCCCTCTCATCGGACAGATCCTCGGCGATGCGCTCCACCTCCTCGGCCGGCAGTGATTCGGAAAAGAAGACCTGGAACAGGTCGTCGTCGAATCGCACGGCTACGAGATCGTCGGGTGAGTAGCCCTCGACGGACCAGATTGTGACCTGCGGTGGATCAGCGGAGAACACCGAGCCCTCCGCGTCTTCTCCCACGTCATGACACTCGGCCGTTTCGGCCTTACCGAGTTCGACGCCGACTCGGTCGGTGTACGCGTAGCCCGTGTAGACCTGCTCGCCTCGTCGGATCTGAGCGCCGCAGTCGGCCGCCGCCTGCCCCTCTTGCCTTTCAGCAGTCGTCACGCGCTCGGCGCTGATCCAGGCGCATCGGCGACGTGCAACGTCACGAGACGGTGCGACTCTGGCCGATGACAGGACTAACCCCACGTCTCGACCGCGAGCAGATCCCGCATCGAGACCATCCCGATCAGTTCGTGGTCGTGCACGACCGGAAGGTGGCGGACGCCGGCCTCGAGCATCAGTTGGGCGATGCGGTATGTGTCGTCGTTGAGTGTCGCGACCTCGAGTTCCGTGGTGGCGTACTGCGACGCGGTCACCGCCCGGGGGTCGGTTTCGTTAGCGACGGCACGGGTGACGTCACGTTCGGAGATGATTCCGAAAATCTCCCCGTCATCGACGACGGCCAGCGCGCCGACCTGTTCGTCGACCATCTTCTGGGCGACGGCAGACAGCCGATCGTCCGCCTTGCAAGTCAGCAGCTGGGGTCGGTAGACGTTAGAAACCTGCATGATCGTTGTCCTTCTCTTCGGTCGGTCGTCGATCTCATTGGCCCGGCGCAGGATCCGGGGAAGCAGGCCAACCGGCTCCGACTCCAGGATCCCATCCGGAGACGTCATGGTCTGCATCTGAGCGAGACCGAAGCAGACAACCTGCTGTTTGGCGCCGAACGACTAGTGGCTGATGAGCCCCCTAGCTAGGCTCGTTGGTCGAATGCCTGCGACACAGCGAAAGGGATGACGGCGCGATGGATTTGCTGAACCAGGCGGATCTCTTGCAGCTGTCCTTGGCCGACAACCCCGGCAGCCACGTGTCGATGTTCATGCCGACCCACCGGTTTGGTAGCGGTGTCGAAGCTGATCAGATCCGGTGGAAGAACGCCCTGACCGCGCTCGAATCGATGTTGGCGGCCCGAGGAATGCGCAAGCCCGACATCGAGGAACTTCTGGCGCCTGCATGGATGCTGCACCGCGACACGCTTGCCTGGCAGCACATGAGTGACGGACTGGCGATGTTCCTCAGGCCTGGGTGGCACGAGGTATTCCGCGTGCCGATCTCCCTGCCCGAGTTGACGACGGTGGGCGACCGCTTCATCGTCGGCCCGTTTGTGCCGCTCCTCACCGAGGACCAGCACTTCCTGCTGCTGGCGGTGAGCCAGCGTCAAGTTCGCCTGCTAGAGGGCACGCGATACCGGGTCGAGGAGATCAGGCTGCCCGGCATCCCCAGCAGTCTTCGTGATGTCGTGCCACCGCCCGAGCCACGCTCGGAGGCGGTGGCCTGGTCTACCTCGCCAAGGGGCAGTGGCCCGGCGATTTTCTTTGGGCACGGCGCAGCGGACGAGCACTTCAAGAAGGACGAGGTCAAGCGCTTCCTGCGCCAGGTCGCCGGCGTGTTGGACGACT
>CAZMXH010000247.1:0-5603 GCA_964570165.1 uncultured Actinomycetes bacterium | reverse complement strand
GCCGGCACTTCCCCAGGCGCACGCGCCTGGGGAAGTGCCGGCGCCCCCACTGAACGTGGTCAACCGAAAAAGTCGGGGGCTCAGCCCAGCCGTGCGGACGGCGAGGCCGGCGACAGCTCGTAGCAGGTCACGGTGCTCCCAGACTGATGGGACCCGAGCAACGCGGCCAGATCGTCGAGCGCACTCTTGACGTCCTGCTGTGCGGTGTCGTGGTGGCCTTCCACGACGATGAGGGCTTCCGCGGTGCCGATGCTCGTGGCGCTCTGCGCGCTCTGCCGCCAGCACCACCGCCTGGCACACACGGCGCCGCCGTCATCGACGAAGATCACCTCACCGGGCTGCGGGTTGACCGTCTCGCTCGAACCCAGATCGGCAAACGGCTCCGTCCCCGTGGCAAACCGGACGGTTATGGACCCGGCCGTCGTCGCTCGGTCGAAGACAGCGACCGGCATCGCGTACCTGATCGAGACCAGGTTGCCGATGTCCACGAGGGTATTGATGCTCGGGATGTCGCCCTGCTTGGCAAGCCGCCGCAGCAGGGCCTCGGCGGCGCAGCGGTACTGGGTGGGCTTGGCGCCGAAGGCGCTGAAGACCCGTCGCCACGCGGCGATCGGCGGCAGTTCCGCGATGGCGGTACCCGACAGTCGGTCGCGAGCCGCGCGCTGTTCGTCGCCGTACTGCTCAAGCAACCGGGGCGAGCTCGGGCCGTTGTCCAGGCCGGTGGCATGCACCACCCCCGCCCGGATGGTGGGGAACTGCTGCGTCACGGCGCCGTCGTAGCCGAACATGCCTCCAACCTCCGTTCGTCTCCCGTCACCAAACCAGGCTCGCCACCACGAAGCCGCCGAGCCCGGCGAGCAGCGTGATCAACAGCGAGGACCACCGAAGCGCGGCCAGCAGCGCGCAGCCTACAGCGACCAGGATGGCGGGATTCGCGGCTCCGCTGCCGGACTCGGCCACGCTGAGCGCCGCGAGGCCAGCGAACAGCGGTACCGGCAGCCGGCCCACGATCCCGGAGAGCGCACCGCGCGGCGGTGGCACGATGGCCAGCGCCACGATCCGGCTGCCGACCGTGATCGCGGCCACGACGAGCAGCAGCAACAGCATGCTCATGAGGCCGGTACGGCGAAGGCAACGGCGATCGCGACGCCGATCACGCCCAGCGCCCCGGCAGCGGGCCAGGCGGCGAGCAGTACGAGGGACGCGCCGCCTGCCGCGAATGCGCGAACCGCATCCCAGCGTGTCGTCGCGGTGAGGGCGACGAGACCGACGAACAGCACGGGAAACAGTGCGGCTGCCAGCGGTTCGGCCGGTGCCACCGCTCCGCCCGCGACGCCGATGATGGTGCCGACGACCCAGGCGGGGTAGAGCGTCGCACCGCCGACCGCGAGGACACGCTCAGCGGGTTGATCCACCGTCAGCGCCAGACCTGTGGTCTCGTCGACCAGGAACCAGCCCAGCAGCGCGCGGCGGGCTCGCGCCGGGCCGAGCCTCGGCCGCAGCACCGCGCCGAGCGGTAGGTGACGGAGGGCCAGCGCACTCACTGCGCCGAGTACCCCCACCGCCGGCGCGCCCGCGCTGAGCAGGGCCACCATGGTGAACTGTGCGGTACCCGAGAACATGATCAACGAGCTGACCACCGCCAGCGTCGCTCCCAAAACCGGACGCGCGGCGGCGCCGTACACCATTCCGAAGATCAGAAAGGCGACTGCCACCGGAATGGCGGCGGACAGCACACCGCCGCGGCGTGCCGAGGTAGGCGAGGCAGTCATAGCGGGCACTCTAGGAGCACAATGGTCCGATGCCGAATGCCAATCAGGCTGATGTTGAAAGGACCAATAAGGGCCTACTGCTGCACACGACGCTTGCCGGGGTCCCGCGTGGCCGGCAAGCGGCCGCGCTGACCGCCCAACTGCGCGCGGCCGTCAGGAACGGGTCGCTGCCGGCCGGCGCGCTGCTCCCGGCGTCCCGCAGCCTTGCCGCCGATCTCGGCGTGTCCCGCGGCGTCGTCGTGCGGGCGTACGAGCAACTCGTCGCGGAGGGCTACCTGCACGCGCGGCAGGGCAGCGGTACGGCGGTGGCTTCGGTGTTCTCGCCAGCCGAGTCCGGCCCGCGCCCCGCCGAGCGTCCGGCGGCCAACCCCGGCCTCCCTCCCGGGTCCTCATTCCCTCGCGCCGAATGGCTGAGATCGGCTACCCGCGCACTGTACGAGTTGCCCGACGCAGACCTCGGCTACGGAGACCCGGCAGGTCATCCCCGCCTGCGCCACGAACTGGCCACGTACCTCGGGAGAGCACGCGCGCTGATCGCCCCGTCCCACCGGATAGTGATCGTGAACGGTTTCGGCCAGGCGAGCAGGCTGGTGGCGGAAGTCCTGCAGGAACGCGGGCTCCGCGAGATAGGCGTCGAGGATCCCGGTTCCGTGGGGCTTCGTGACCAGCTCACTCGCACGGGGTTGCGCTGCGTGCCGGTGCCGGTCGACGACGAAGGACTCCGGGTCGATGCCCTCGCGGCCTCCTCGCTAGAAGCCGTCGTCGTCACTCCCGCCCACCAGTTTCCCACGGGCGTCGTCATGTCTCCCGGCCGTCGCCACGCGCTTCTGGAATGGGCGCGGAAGACAGGGGGTGTCGTGCTGGAAGACGACTACGACGCCGAGTTCCGCTACGACCGCGACCCCGTAGGCGCGCTGCAGGGTCTCGGGCCGGACGCTGTGATCTACGGCGGCAGCATCTCCAAGACGCTGGCGCCCGCACTACGCCTCGGCTGGCTCGTACTGCCCGAACATCTCGTCCGCGACTTCACCCAGGCCAAGTACGGCGCCGACCTCGGCACGGCCACCTGGGAACAGGTCACGCTGGCTGACTTCCTGGCCTGCGGAGCGATGGACCGACACATCCGCCGGATGACCGCCCGCTACCGCGCGCGCCGTGACAGGCTGGTTGCCGAGCTCGCCGTCCGGCTTCCGGACTGGGCGGTGACCGGCACCGCGGCCGGACTTCACCTCGTCGTCCATCCGCCGGAGGGTTGGAGCGAGACGATGCTGGCCTCCCTGGCCCAGCAGTGCGGGCTGGACGCTCGACCGCTGAGCCGGTACGCGGTTACCCAGCCTGAGCGCCCCGGCCTCGTGATCGGCTACGGGCACCAGGGACCCGAAGCGCTCGCGGGCGCAGTGGCGAGGCTCGCACCGCAACTCCGCGCTCTGAAGACCACGCCCGGTGGCGGCTGACCGCTACCGCACACGCCAACGAGGCACCCCAGGGGTGTGGCGGGTGCGCCGAAGGTCACCCGCCACACCCTGACGTCACACTGAACGAGTGGCTGCCAAGCCTCGATCAGGGCAGATCAGGGCTCGAAGGTGCCCTCCGGGCCGGCCGGATCGGGTAGGTTGACCGGCGGCCCCGGCACCCTCTTGCCCGGTACGCCGTTCACCGTCTCGGTGGAGTACGCGAACGTCAGCTGCGCGAACGCGATGAGGTCGCTGTTGACGTCGAGCGCGTGCTCGTCAACGTTGCCGATGCTGTCGCAGGCGAGGTGGTAGCACGGGTCGAACTGGTCGCCCGCCGTGCCGCCCCAGATGGCCTCCTGCTCGGCCGTCTTCCTAACCTCGGCGCCGGTGAACAGCCCGCCGGACGGGATGCCGTTGTTGATGAACGCCTGGTAGTCGCTGCGCCCCGAGAAGGCGGTGTCGTCATAAGGCTCGCCCACCCAGGTGTAGAACGACTCGTAGAGGTCCTCGATCGCCTCGGACCCCTCCGGCACGGGCACCGGCGCTGCGAACGTCGACTCGTCGGCGTCGTAGACGTGGAAGATGTAGTTCGGCGAACCGACCATGTCGTAGTTGAGGTACATGGCTATCCGGTCGAGCTCCGCCTGCGGCAGTTCTTCCACGTATGCCGTCGAACCGATGAGGCCCAGTTCCTCCGCGCCCCACCAGGCGAACCGCAGCGTGTTCTGCGGCTTGAGCTTCGACATCAACAGTGCGGTCTCGAGCAACGCCGCCGAGCCGGATCCGTTGTCGTTGTAGCCCGGGCCTGCGGTGACGCCATCGAGGTGCCCACCCGCCATCACGACGTTGTCGTCGTTCTTACCGGGCAGTTCCGCGATCACGTTGACGTCGGTGCGGGTCTCCTGCTCGGGTACGTGTACCCGCGCCGTCGAGCCGGCCTGCGCGAGCGCCACGCCATCGGCGAAGCTGGCCCCCACCACGGGGATGCCCACCACGTCCTGGCCGCCGAGGGTTCCGACGATCAAGCCCTCTCGCGTCGGGTCATCGCCTTGGTTGAAAATGATCACTGCGCTAGCCCCCGCTGCCTCGGCGTTCAGCGCCTTGTCTGCGAAGGCGCAGGTGCCGCGCTGGATCAGGGCGATGCTGCCGGCCGGGAAGCCGTCGAAGTCCGCCTCCTCACAGCCGCTGTCCGATGCGCGCGGCGGCACGAGGTTGATGTCCACGGGAACGACGTCCGCCGTGACGTCGCCGGCGCCGCTGCCGGTGAACTCGCCGGTCTCGTATTCCGCGTCCACCGGCGTGAGCTGGTGCAGAACCGCCGGGAAACTGAACTGGAACTCGAACTCGTCGAGGGTCACCTCGTATCCGGCGTCCTCGAGCAGACCGGCCACATAGGCGACACTGTCGGCGTAGCCTTCCGTGCCCGCGGCGCGCGTTCCCGGATAGAAGGGGTCGTCATTGTTGTCGGCGATCTTCTGGAACTCGGCCAGATGCGCGAGCACACCGTCAACTGTCATGCACTCGAGCAGCTTTTCGTACGTGTTGTTGTTCCTGTTCTCGCACGCATTCTTTGATGCGGCACTGGCCATAGTGGCCGGTACGAGCGTCGCGGCCACCAGGCCGAGCAGGCCAACCGCTGCGGGGACGGCGGATCTGCGCCATCTCCTCCGTTTCACGATACGAGCCATGGAAGGACCCCCTTGTCCTGCCGGAGGCCGGTCGTTCCGACCGCCTCATCGACTACGGAATGCCTTAACGTATATCCGTATCGACGGAAAGGTAAGTGTGCGATTCAGGAAATCTGCTGCCGCTGGCAGGCAATGCGGACCGTAACCGGTCGAGGTCAGCTACGCACTCCCGAAACAGTTGTCCGGCGTGGCGTTTAGGAGCTAGCGCTGGCCTTCCGGGCGGGACTGCCGACCGCCGCGACACAGTGTTCGGCGAGGGCCTCGGCGACACTCGCCGACGCACCCGGCACCTGCGAGCACCCTGTCGCGTTCCGCCAGAGGAACGCCTTCGAGAAGCGCCTCGCTTGCCGACGACCAGGTCATTGTGCGTGATCAGCCAGTGCAGCACGCTGGAGACGTGCGGCCCCAGACCCCGCGTGTGCTACTGTCTTGGCGGTTGCAGTTTGCAGTACCCGCACGTTTCTGACGCCCGCGGAATGTGAATCCGCCGGGCGTCTTCGCAGTATTGGACCCAGTCCAATGTGGGAGGGTCTCTCGCAGCAGCCCGGGGGTCGGCACCCGGCCGGTACCCGAAACCCGCCCGCACAAGAAGGAGACAAGGAAGCATGTCCCAGGGCACCGTGAAGTGGTTCAGCAGCGAGACGGGCTTCGGCTTCATTTCGCAGGACGGTGGAGGCGCGGACGTCTTC
>CAZMXH010000246.1:0-5605 GCA_964570165.1 uncultured Actinomycetes bacterium | reverse complement strand
CGCCGAGAACCGGAACCAGGCCGAGGCGCTCGTCTACCAGACCGAGAAGTTCCTGGCCGACAACTCCGAGAAGGTCAGCACCCTTCCGGAGGACATCCGCACCGAGGTGGACTCCGCGCTCGCGGAGACAAAGAAGGTGCTCGAGGGCGCCGACGACGCCGCGATCAAGTCCGCCTCCGATCGGTTGCAGACCGCGTTCCAGTCGCTGGGTGCGGCGATCTACGCGAGCGCGCAGCCGTCGTCCGGCGCTGGGACGTCGGACGATGCCACCGCAGGAGACGCCGGCGGTGAGAGCGCCAGCGGCACCGGCGGTGGCGAGGAGGATGTCGTCGAGGCCGAAATCGTCGATGAGGAGAAGGACAACAAGTGACCGCTCAGGAGCCGAACGACGGTCCGATCGTGCGGGACCGCCGTCGCGTCGACCCCGAAACGGGTAGACCGAGGAAGACCGGCGGTGCTCCCGGTCCCGCGACGGCTGAGAACGCTGCGAATGCGGCCGCCACGGAGGCCCAGCCGACGGCGGACGCCCTGGCGGACGCTTTGGCGGCCGCCGAGGCGCTCGCCGCCGAGCGGTTGGAGGATCTGCAGCGGGTACAGGCGGAGTATGCGAACTACCGCCGCAGGGTAGAGCGAGACCGGGACGCCGTTCGCGAGAACGCTGTGGCCGCCGTGCTCGGCGAGTTGCTTGGGGTGCTTGACGACATCGGCCGCGCCCGCGAGCACGGCGACCTCAAGGGTGGGTTCCGGTCCGTCGGAGAGAAGCTGGAGAGCATCACAGCCAAGCTGGGTCTCGAGCGCTACGGCGAGCCGGGCGAGCCGTTCGACCCTACGGTGCACGAGGCGCTGATGCACGAGTACTCCGACGAAGTGAACGGTCCTACGTGCACCAAGGTGCTCGAGCCGGGTTACCGGTACGGTGAACGGATCCTTCGTGCCGCGCGCGTCGCCGTCGCCGAACCGACGGCGGAGTTGCCCGACAGCGCCGCGACGGCGGAGCCGGATGAACAGGATGCCGAGGCCAACGGCAACGGGGTCCGTGGCGACGCCGCCGAGGACGACTGACGAGGCGGGGGGAGGAGGGACGCACGCCGGTGAGCACTAAGGACTGGATCGAGAAGGACTATTACAAGATCCTCGGTGTCCCCAAGGACGCCGACGCCGCCACCATCAAGAAGGCCTACCGGAACCTGGCCCGCGACCTGCACCCGGACCGGAACACAACCGACAAGGCCGCTGAGGCTCGGTTCAAGGAGGTCTCGGAGGCCTACTCGGTCCTGTCCAACCCGACCAAGCGCAGGGAGTACGACGAGGCGCGCTCGCTGTTCGGCCCGGGCTTCCGGACGACTACCGGCGCCGGCACGCGCGGAGGGCAGGGTGGCACGTTCAGCTTCGACCTCGGCGACCTGTTCGGCGGCGGCCCCAGCACCGGCGGCGGGCTCGGTGATGTCTTCGGCGGCCTGTTCGGCGGCAGCCGGACGCGCACGACCCAGGCCCGTCGTGGAGCCGACGTCGAGAGCGAGGTCACCATCGGCTTCACCGAGGCGGTGCAGGGGGTCACGGTCCCGCTGCGGATGACCAGCGCCTCGGCGTGCACCTCGTGCGCCGGCACCGGGGCCCGGGCGGGAACCGTCCCGCGCGTGTGCCCGGCCTGCGCCGGCACCGGCCATACCAGCACCAACGCGGGCGGGTTCTCCCTGTCGGAGCCGTGCCGGGAGTGCAAGGGGCGCGGCCTGATCGTGGACGACCCATGCCCGACCTGCGGTGGCTCCGGCCGAGGCACGACGAGTCGTGTCATGCACGTGCGCATCCCGGCGGGCGTGCGCGACGGCCAGCGCATCCGGCTGAAGGGTAAGGGCGCGCCGGGTGAGCGGGGAGGTCCGGCGGGCGACCTGTACGTCACGGTGAACGTCCAGCCGCACCCGGTGTTCGGGCGCAAGGACGAGCACCTGACCGTCACCGTCCCCGTGACCTTCCCTGAGGCGTCGCTGGGCTCGGAGATCGCCGTGCCGACGCTGAACGGCTCCCGCGTGAAGCTCAAGCTTCCTCCCGGTACACCGAACGGCAGGACGTTCCGGGTACGCGGCCGTGGTGCGCCCCGGCCGGACGGCACCCGCGGCGACCTGCTGGTCACGGTCGAGGTGACGGTCCCGACGTCGCTCAAGGGCAGGGCCAAGGAGGCCGTCGAAGCATTCCAGGAGGCCACGTCGGGCGAAGACGTTCGAGCCGACCTTATGCGGCTGGCAGAGAAGGGGTGATCATGGATACCGAAACCCGGTTCGTGGTCACCGTCTCGGGCGCCGCCCGGATGGTGCGAACCGACGAGCCGCTGTATGTGATCTCCGTGGCCGCCGAGATGGCGGGCATGCATCCGCAGACCCTACGGCAATACGACCGCCTCGGTCTGGTGTCGCCAGGACGCACGGGAGGAGGGGGGCGCCGGTACTCGCTGCGAGACATCGAACTGCTGCGCGAGGTGCACCGGCTCTCCCAGGAGGAGGGCGTCAACCTGGCGGGCATCAAGCGCATCCTCGAGCTCGAGGCTGAGGTTGATCGGCTGCGCCAGCAGGTCGCGGAGCTCGCGTGGGGGCTCAAGCGACAGCCGAGCGCGCTGTGGCCCGCGCCGCGGCGATCCGCCCTCCCCTAGCGCCTTCTCGAGTTGTCAGGCCGGACAACACAGCGACCTGCATGAGTCTGCTGAGCCGGCCTGACAACTCGGCGCGGGATGGATGGCGCTCCTACGCGGTGAGCAGGCCGATACCAAGCGTCAGCGCGCCTGCGGCCAGCGATGCCGCGCCGAGCCAGACCAGCCAGATCAGCCGGTTCGGCGTCGTGCGTCCGGACCCCATCGAGGAGAAGAAGAACCCGGCTGGCATCAGGATCGCCGCCAGCGGGATCCCGCTGCGCGCAATCCACGCCACCGCCCCGTCGAGTGCGGTGGCATCGGTGAGGACGGCCCCGACCATGCCGAGCGTCACGAGCATGCCGGCGTGACCATGCCCAGCGCGTGCGAACGACCGCTGGAAGTCGGTCGCCGGGACCGCCCCGCGCGCTATCCGAGTCAGGTACCACCCGCCGGACTCGATCGTCACGATGGCGATCATGAGGATCCCGCACAACCTGAGTGCCTCCGTGCTCAGTTCCAGCATTGCGCCTACCTTTTCGTAACGTCGTTATAAAACGGCGTTAGGATATCATGGAACGATGGGGAGGCCGAGACTGCACGACGAGGGCATGCGCCAGCGGATGCTGGATGTCGCCGCCGAGCGGGTGTCCCGGCATGGAGCCGAGGCCTTGAGCCTGCGCAAGCTCGCCGCAGCGTCCGGCACCTCGACGGCCGCCGTGTACTCCCTGTTCGGGAGTAAGGCGGGGCTGCTTGCCGCACTGCACGAGCGGGCGTTCCGCCGGTTCGGGGCGAAGCAGGCCGCGGTGGGTGCGAGCGACGATCCGATCGAGGACGTCATCCGCCTCGGCCTGGCGTACCGCGACAGCGCGCTCGCCGACCCGCACGGCTACCGCATCATGTTCGGTGACGCTGCCCAGCCCGCTCTGGTGGACCCGGAACTGCGGCGCGCTGCGGCCGAGACGTTCCTGCCGCTGCTCGACGCGGTGCGGCGCGGCGTGGCCGCCGGCCGGTTCCCCGACACGGTTAGCCCGGAGTCGATCGCCACCGCGATGTGGGCGAACGTCCACGGTCTCGTCTCCCTGGAGCTCGGCCGGTTCATGCCACCTCAGGCGGGCGACCCGGGTGGGGTCTTCGAGGCGGCAATCCGGGCCAACGTCCGCGGCTGGACCCGCCCAGCGACGCGAGTTCAGTGTCGCTGCGCGTCGTGAACAACCAGTCCCGGTAGTGCTCACGAGGCTCCAACATCGCGTGCGGCCGCAAGATGCGCTCCTCGACCCGCAGGTACCGGTAGCTATGGGGCTCGAGCGCCGCCTGCACCGCGGGGGCGTTGCCCCCCGGCAGCACCTCGCACAGAATGTCCGGCCGGTGCGAGGCGAGGAACGACTGAGCATGGCGCAGCACCACGTCCTCCGTACCCTCGACATCGATCTTGACAACAGCGGGCGGGCCCACCCGCAGCTCACGGACTACCGCATCCAGCGAACGGACCTCGATCTTCGTCCCTCCGGAGAAGCTCAACCTGGTCGAGTAGAAGTCAGGCAACGCCGAGCCACCGGCTCCGTCGTCGACCACCACGCTGTCGCCATCGGCGCCGATCGCCACCCGATGGATCGTCACGCGATGTTCGAGGTCGTTGGCTACCACGTTCTCTCGCGCCGCCTGCGCGACCGCCCGTACGACCTCGTATCCGTGCACCTGCGCGGTCGAGGAACACCGCGCCGCGAGCAATGAGAACAGCCCGGTATACGCCCCAACGTCGATCACCAGCCTTGCCTGACCCGCCAGCATGGCGAACACGTCAAGCGCCAGCTGATCAGCAGGCCGCGGCCGCCGGCCGTTGCCCCAGTAGAGCTCCTTCGCCACGATGCACCGATCCGGTCGGAGCATGACGAACGAGACGCCCGCCATCCGCGCTGTCACCCGGTCCAGCGACGCAGGAGCGGGCAGCCGCTCACGCGGCAACCGGCTCCCGAGGAGCCAGGCAACACCGCACACCGCACGGTGCGGCGCTGACAATGCGAGGACGCGCTTGGCGAGCGGCTTGATTCCGTACCAGTCGTGTCGCGACCGTCGCCATTTGTCGGCCGCCTGGTTGGCCATGGCTGCAATAGTTACCCCAAGACGGTCCGCCGTATGCCCTCGCTATGGTTGAGTGGAACAGACTCAACTTTGGCAATGTTGTGCTATCGAAGACATTGATGCGAGGACCGGGAGAACGATGAACGACCAGTTCACAACCAGGGCCCAGGAGGCCCTTTCGGTCGCGGTGCGCAGTGCCGCTACCGCCGGAAACCCGCAGGTCGAGCCGATACACCTGCTTCGCGCGCTGTTGAATCAGGAGCACGGCCTGACGGCACCGCTGCTCGAGGCGACGGGTGCGGACGTCGCCGCCGTACGGCGCGACGCCACCGCTGCCGCTGATGCGCTGCCCTCCGCATCCGGGTCCACGGTCGGAGGACCCGGCCTCGCCCGGCAGACATACGCGGTCCTGTCGCACGCCGGCGAGGTCGCGCGTGAGCTCGACGACGAGTACGTGTCCACCGAACACCTGCTGGTCGGCCTGGCTCACGTCGACTCACCGGTCAAGGACCTGCTGGCCCGGCACGGCGTCACCGCAGAACGGGTACGTGCCGCGTTTACGCAGGTCAGAGGCACTGCGCGGGTCACGTCCCCTGATCCGGAGGGCACCTACGACGCGCTCAACAAGTACGGGGTGGACCTCGTGGAGCGCGCCCGCGAGGGGAAGATCGACCCGGTCATCGGGCGCGACGACGAGATCCGCAGGGTCGTCCAGGTGCTGTCCCGGCGCACCAAGAACAATCCGGTCCTGATCGGCGGCCCAGGTGTCGGCAAGACGGCGGTCGTGGAGGGCCTCGCCCAGCGCATCGTGGCCGGCGACGTTCCGGAGTCGCTGCGCGGCAAGCGGCTCATCGCCCTCGACATCGGCGCGATGCTCGCCGGTGCGAAGTACCGGGGCGAGTT
>CAZMXH010000245.1:0-5616 GCA_964570165.1 uncultured Actinomycetes bacterium | reverse complement strand
CCCGGGTGGCGCGGTAGGGGCGACCCTGCCGAACGTGATCGAACCCTCACACCAGCAACCGGTCGGCGTCTGGATGCCCTGCCAGGCGGGCGGCCTGCCAGACGCTGACCTGGTTGGCCGTGAGCACGGGTTTACCGGCCTCCGCTGCGAGCGCCGACAGCGCGCGAGCGGTGTGCATCGCGGTGTCCGGTACGAGAACCGCCTCGGCGTCCGCGCTCTCCTGCTCGAGCACCAGATCACGTACCGACTCCGCCGACAGCGCCCCCACCTCGACCGCGGTGACGATCCCCCTGCTGGACACCGACGCGACCTCGATGCCGCCTCGTCGAAGGAAGTCCACGAGCCGCGTTGTGACGTCCGCGGGGTAGCTCGCAGCCACGGCCACTCTCGCCACTCCGCGCGAGCGGCAGGCGTCGACGAACGCGATCGAGGTGCTCGACGCCGGAACGCCTAGTTGTTCCGCGAGCGCCGCCACCTGGTCGCGGGCCCCGTCCCAACCGAACACGAAGCTGCCGCTGGTACACGCCCAGACCACCGATGCGACGCCGCGCTCTCGGAGTTCGGCGGCGCCGGCCGCCAGCCGGGAGACACTGCCGAGGTCGAGCAGCGCATCTACCCGATGCGCGTCCTCGCCCACGCTGGTGTGCACGATCTCGGCACGCGCCGGCGGGGCGAGTAGCTCGGCCAGATACGGGTAGTCGTCCTCGGCGGCATAACCGGGATAGAGGAAGCCGAGGCGCAGCTGTTGGTTGGGCTGATCGTTGGTCACAGGGCTATCACGATACTGCAGTAGGAATGTTGACAATCATATTGATCTCGATAGTGTCTGGTCGCACAACTTGACGCATACACGAGCGAGCGGGTGGGAGGCTGCACCCCATGACGCGTAATCTTTTGACTCGACGGGCATTCCTCGGCAGAACGGCGCCCCTCGGTGCTGTGGTCCTTGGTGGCCCGGTCCTGCTGTCGGCGTGCGGCGACGACGGCGGCGGCGAGACCGAGGCCGGAAACGTCCTGGAGCGCGGCCGGGAGCAGGGCTTCCTTCGCGTCGGCTTCGCGAACGAGGCTCCCTACGGCTTCGCCGACGAGGCCGGCAACGTGACTGGTGAGGCGCCAGAGGTCGCCCGCGCGGTGCTGGCAGAGCTCGGGATCCCAGAGATGGACGGCGTCGTCACCGAGTTCGGTTCGCTGATCCCGAGCCTCAACGCAGGCCGGATGGACATGGTCGCCGCCGGGATGTTCATCAACCCGGAGCGCTGTGAGCAGGCCCTCTTCTCCGACCCTGACTACTGCGCGCCGCAGGCGCTCGCCGTGCAGGCGGGCAACCCGCTGGGGCTCAGCGACTACGAGTCCGTCCGGGAGGCCGGTGCGAATCTGGGCGTGCTGTCCGGCGCCGTCGAGGAAACGCATGCGGAGCAGGTCGGCATCGAGAACGTCACGGTCCTGGATGACACTCCTGGCCTGGTCGAGGCCCTGCGCGGCGGCCGCATCGACGCCTTCGCGCTGACCAGCTTCACCGTCAACTGGCAGACCCGGGACGTCGAGGGCGTCGAGGCGCTGGAGCCGTTTGTGTATACGGTCGACGGCGAGGAGCAGCTCGGCTGCGGCGGCTACGTCTTCCGCCAGGAGGACGAGGAGTTTCGCGACGAGTTCAACCAGGTGCTGAACGAGATGCTCGACGCCGGCGAGATTCTCCCGCTCATCGAGGAGTTCGGCTGGAGCCAGACAGAGATCGACCTCGCGAGGGAGACCAGCGCCGAGGAGCTCTGCGAGGCCTAGCCTGACCGGGCGCACGACGTGAGCGTCATCACCGACAACCTCGGAGTCTTCACCCAGGCTGCGTGGGTCACCGTGCAGGTGACGGTGTTGGCTGCGCTCCTGGGCGCGGTTCTCGCGCTCCTCTCGGGCATCGGGATGCTGTCCCGTCGCCCGGTGGTGCGCAGCGTGTCGCGGGTGTACATGGAGGTATTCCGGGGCGTGTCGGCACTGGTGCTGATGTTCTGGATGGTCTTCTCACTGCCCCTTCTGACCCCCATCGAGCTCAGCACGTTCACCGGCGCCGTCATCGCCCTTGCGCTGAACATCGGCGCATACGAGGCCGAGATCGTCCGCGGCGGCATCCAGGCGGTGCCGAAGGGCCAGTGGGAGGCCGCCACCGCGCTCAACCTCAGCCCCACCCTGCGGCTGCGCAAGATCATCCTGCCGCAGGCGGTAGCAATCATGATCCCGCCCTGGGGCACCATGACCATCCACCTGCTCAAGGCCACCTCACTGGTATCGCTGGTCGGCGTGGTCGACCTCACCCAACAGGCCAACCTCCTCCAGGTCACCAATGTGACCCGGTCGCCGGAGCTGTACACGTTCCTGCTGGTGATCTACTTCGTATTCGCCCAGCTCCTCGCTCGGCTGTTCGAATGGTTCGAGCGTCGCGCCACCGTGGGCCGCGCGTGAAGGGGTGACGCATGGGCTGGGACTGGGACTTCACATTCGACGAGGTCATTCCGGCGCTGCTCGACGGCCTGCTGGTGACGCTGCAGGTGACGATCCTCTCGTACCCGGTGGCGATGGTGCTCGGGCTGTTTCTGGCGCTCGGGCGCCGTTCGAAGCGGTGGTACGTGCAGTATCCGGTGCGCTTCATCGTCGAGTTCATCCGCAGCACCCCACTCCTGGTGCAACTGTTCTTCGTCTTCTTCGCGCTGCCGGTGCTCATCGGCTTCAGCATGTCCGCGCTGGTGACCGGGGTCGTCGTGCTAGGCGTCCATTACGCCGCCTACGTCTCCGAGGTGTACCGGGCCGGCATCGACGCGGTGCCCCGCGGCCAGTGGGAGGCCGCCACCGCGCTCAACATCAGCCGGCCGCGGACCTGGCGCAGCATCGTGCTCCCGCAGGCCATCCCACCGGTCATCCCCGCGCTCGGGAACTACTGGATCTCATTGTTCAAGGACACGCCGATACTGCTGGCCATCGGGCTGTCCGAGATCCTCACGAGTGCACAACGGCTGGGCGCCAGATTCTTCCAATACGACGAGGCCATTACCATGGCCGGCATCTTCTTCCTGGTCCTCGCCTACACCTCGTCCCTGCTCGTCCGCTACGTGGAGAGGCGCTATGGCAGTGTCGAACGGTTCGTCTGAGACGCAGCCACCCGATCCCAACTACATCGTCGAGTTCCGCAAGGTCAACAAGTCCTTCGGCGACCTGCAGGTGCTGCGCGACCTCGACCTGACGGTCAAGCCAGCCGAGAAGCTGGCCATCATCGGGCCGAGCGGGTCGGGCAAGACGACGATCCTCCGGGTGCTGATGACGCTCGAGGACATCCAGGACGGCTACGTCGTCGTCGATGGCGAGTACCTGTGGCACATGGAGCGCCGCGGCAGGCTGGTGCCGGCCAACGAGAAGCATCTGCGAAAACTGCGCACCAAGCTGGGAATGGTCTTCCAGCAGTTCAACCTGTTCCCGCACATGTCAGTGCTGCGGAACCTCACCGAGGCACCGGTACATGTGCTCGGGATAGACAAGGCTGACGCCGAAGAACGCGCCCGCGAACTACTCGACATGGTCGGCCTGGCGGACAAGGCGGACTCCTACCCGAGCCAGCTTTCCGGCGGCCAGCAGCAGCGAGTGGCGATCGCCCGGGCGCTTGCGATGCGGCCGAAGGTGATGCTCTTCGACGAGGTGACCGCGGCGCTCGATCCGGAGCTTGTCGGCGAGGTGCTGAGCGTGCTGCGCAAGCTCGCCGAGGAGACCGACATGACGATGCTCATCGTCACCCATGAAATGGGCTTCGCTCGCGACGTCTCCGACCGGGTGCTGTTCTTCTTCGACGGCCAGATCCACGAGGAAGGCCCCCCGGAGAAGATCTTCACCCAGCCCGAACGCGAACGCACCCAGTTGTTCTTGAAGGCGGTCCTGGAACACTAGGCCGCCATGTCTGATCAGCGACAACCGGCGAACGGTGCCGACGCCGACGTGGACAGCGTCGTGCGAGGCCACTACGAACGGCTCGCGACCAGCTACGACCACTTCCTGCACTACTCGTCGGACTTCGTCCGCTGGCACACCGAAGCGATGATCGAGCGGCTGCACCTCGTCCCCGAGGACGTGCTCGTCGATCTCGGTGGCGGCACGGGGATGTACAGCCTCGACATCATCGAGCAGGTACGGCTGCGCAGCCCGGTAATAGTCGTCGACCCGTTTCCACAGATGCTGGAGCAGATCCCGGACGACGCTCCGGTCGAGCGCGTCGCCGAGGATGCGCTGCGCTTCTCGGAGCAGCCCCGGCAGTACGACAAGGTGCTGATCAAGGAAGCCGTCCACCACGTCGTGGAGCGGGAGCAGCTTTTCCGTAACCTGTACGACCGTCTCCCGCCGGGTGGGAGGGTCCTCCTTGTGCACGTGCCGCCCGAGCTGGACTACCCGCTGTTCCAAGCGGCTCGCGACCGGTCGCTGCGCTGGCACGCCAACCCAGACGAGCTCGAGGCCGCGCTGCGGCGGGTCGGCTTCGACGTCCAGCGCGAGCGCCGGGTGTACCGGCACCGGATGCCGACCGAGCACTACCTGCAGATGGTCGAGAACCAGTACATGTCGCTGCTGAGCAGCTTCTCCAAGGACGAGCTGGCACGCGGGCTGGACGAGATGCGCCGCACGTACGCCGACCGGGACGTGCTGGAGTTCGACGACCGGTTCGACTACATCACCGGCGCGAAACCCGGCTAGCCGGCCACCGGCTGCCCGGTTCCCTCGACACGCCGCAGCAGTTGCTCGGGCCGCTTGGTTGGTAGCGCCTGCAGGCTGC
This sequence comes from uncultured Actinomycetes bacterium, assembly GCA_964570165.1. GTDB lineage: Bacteria > Actinomycetota > Actinomycetes > Jiangellales > Jiangellaceae > JBMCTR01. The sequence goes on along the minus strand of CAZMXH010000245.1, from coordinate 821 downwards.
GCAGCGCGGACCACACGGACACCAGGTTGGCGGACAGCACCGGCCGGCCGAGTTCTGCCTCCAGGTCTGCAAGGACATCGATCGTCGGCAGGTTCGTGCAGCTCAGGAACACGGCCTCCGCGTCGTCGGTGCACGCCGCCCGGGCGAGCTCGCGCACCGTCTCCCGGCTGACCTGGGGGACGTTGCCAGTGAGCCCGAGGTAGGCCAGCTGCACCGGCTCGAAGCCCGCGTCGGCGAGGAACCGCTCCAGCCGGATGGTCAGCGTCCGGTCATACGGCGTACCGACGCCCACCCGGCGGACCCCCAGCGCCGTCAGCGCCTCCAGCAGAGCACCTCCAGTTGTCACCGCCCGGACGGCGCCGTACGCCTCCATCGACTCTCGGAGCCGTGCCTCACCGGCCAGCCCGTTCACGAAGCTGCCGGACGTGCACAGGTACACCGTCACCGCCGGCCACACGACGCTCAGCGCGCGGGCGCCGGCGCCCACGGCCTCCTCGTCGGAGAGCTCGCTCGCCAGCTCAACACCCAACGCCAAGTCCACGTACGGCGTCCGAGTCAGGTGCAGCGTGATGTCGTCCGGGACGACCTGCCACCGCTCGCCCCCTACCTGCCCGATGCCGCAGTGCTCGACGATCTCGTGAGTGAGGCCCATCCATGACACCTCCCCGTCAACGACGCCCACGTGGTTCCGGAACCCCACGTGGGCGCGGCCCGAAGTCCCAGAATGGTCAGCGGCGTCGGGGCCAGCGGCCTCGTCAGGAGCCCGACCGCGGCACAACCGGACGCACCCGCGAAACCCGCCTCCCAGCCTGCCGCGGCAG
>CAZMXH010000244.1:1036-5630 GCA_964570165.1 uncultured Actinomycetes bacterium | reverse complement strand
GCAGCCGCGGCCGCGCCGGCGACCGCCGTCAGCCGGCGCCCGCGGCGCGCCGCCGCCACCCGGGCGAGCAACCGAGGCAGCAGGTCGGGCGACGGCTCGACACGGGATGTGATCTCTGCCACGTCGACAAGGTTCAACGCGGCCGCCGTCTCGCGGAGTGCCACCATCTCCCTGGCGCAGTCCGGGCACCGGTCCAGATGCTCCAGTACCCTGCGCTCCTCGTCCGGCTCCAGCGCACCGACGGCCAGCGCGCCAAGCGCGATCCGCACTTCGCCACAGTCGGTCATGGTGCGACCTCCGGTGAGCCGAAGCCTCGCTCCTCCAGCGCGCTGCGAAGGTTGCGCAGCGCGTAGTACGTCCGCGACTTCACTGTTCCTTCTGGGACTCCGAGAATGTTGGCCGCCTCTGCCACCGAGCGTCCCCGGTAGTACGTCTCGATCAGGGCAGCCCGGTGCTCGGGCGTCAGCGTCCGCATCGCCTCGACCACGACCTGGGCGGCAAGCGCTCGGTCGATGCCGTCGTCGACGGGCGCGGGTGCGAACTCGGCGCCGGGCACCTCCACGGGTCGAGCCCGCCGCGCCCGCTCGCCGTCGACCACGAGGTGTCGCGCGACGGTCCACAGCCACGGCCGGATCGAACCGCGAGCGGGGCGCAGCGACTGCGGGTTGCGCCACGCGCGGAACAGCGTCTCCTGGACGACGTCCTCGGCGCGGTGCCGGTCGCCGCCGACCAGTCGCAGCACGTAGGACATCAGGGCCCCGGCGTGCTCGTCGTAGAGCGACCGCACCAGGTCCTCGTCGGCGACAGATGCCCGCACATCACGGGCACGGCCACCCGTGCGGTCAGGTTCATCCGGTTCGCGGTTCACCCCACCAGGATCCGCCCTAGGACGTAGACGACCGGCGCCGCCATAATGATCGGAAGTGCGATACGCGATGACGATATCGCGGCCGCAACATCCATCTCAGCAGTGACCGCGGTTTTTCCAACTACAAGCGGACCGTCACCGGCCGGCCGCACCGGTTCCGCGGCGAGCCGGTCGATCGCGGCCAGCGCCGCGGCCGCGAGCACCGCCCCGAACGCCGCTATCACCACGGCGCCGACCGCTGGAACGTCGGCCGCCATGTCCACGATCGTGACCAGCGCGGCCGCCGCCGCACCGGAGACCAGAACCGCGAGCAGCCGCCGCAGGGAGACCGACACCCCGAGCATCTCGGCCAGCACGGTGATCCCGACACCGAGCAGGCCGAGCCAGACTGCGTACTGCCCGCGCCCGCTGTCAGCGTGCCACAGACCCACCCACGCCGCGGGCAGGACGGCGAGAGCCGCGGCCGTCACCATGAGCGTCAAGGACGCGGTCATCCGCGGCCGGCCGTCCCGCCGCCACAACTGCATCACGATGGCGATCAGTACCACCAGACCGAGCACCTTCGCCATCGGCGTGAGCGACGAAGTCCCTTCGCTGACCATCCACCCGACCGCTACGAGCCCCGAGACAAGTGCGAGCCACGCCGCACGGCCTGCCGCGGGTATCGGCGCCATCCGAACCGCGCCCAGGGTGAACACCAGTTGGGTGATGGCGACCCCGGCCGCGAGCAGTTCGCTGCCGACAGCCGCCGCGAGGGCCAGCACCCCGACGAGACCGAAGGCGAGCAGCAGCGACACACGGAGAATGATCCCAGAATGCCGTCTCAACCCCCCGCGAAAGGAGGCAACAACTCAACAACGGAACCGTCACCGAGTGATACGGCCGCATGGTCCCGGCGACCCACCGGCGTGCCGTCGACCACGGCCGAACACACCGAGAGCACGGTCGCGAACCGCGGACGGTCGCGGTGCCTGGCGCGCGCCACGTCCAGCGCGCCGGCCAGGTCACCGGCCTCGACCGTCTCCTCGGCAATACCGGCGGACGCCCGCAGCGATGCCCAGTACCGCAGCGTTACGCGAGGCATGCCTCCTCCAACCACTCACCGATCCGGCTGGCCAGCGGCGCGTCGACGCCGGCCTCCGCATGACCGAACGACGGCAGCACCCATAGCGTGGCACGGCCACCGGCCGCGGCGTCGATCTCCCTCGCGTGTTCGACCGGGATGAGCCGGTCGAGACCACCGTGCACGATCAGCATCGGCGCCGTGATCTCCGCCGCGGCTGTGGCCGGGTCGATCGGCAGCGGTTCCGCCCACCGACGCCGGGTGATCCGGGCACGCCGGCCCAGCCGCAGCAGCGCTCGCCCCGGCGGCGCCAGCACCAGCCAGTGAAGCAGCCGCATGCCGGCCGTATCGCGGTAGTACCACCGTCCGGGACCGCTGACCGCGGCAACCGCGTCCACGTCCCCATACAGCGCCGCATGGCGCAGCACCACCGCTGCGCCGAGCGAGAAGCCCAGCGTCGCCACTCGGTCGTACCCGAGTGAGCGGGCCCATTCCACAGCGGCCTGGACGTCTCGCACCTCCTGCCACCCCATCGTGCAGGCTCCCTTGGAGTCGCCGTGCCCCCGGAGGTCGAGCAGCACCACGCCGGCGTGGTAGCGCAGCCAGCCGGCGATCCGCAGCGTCCGCGGGTGGTGCGCGCTGGCCATGAACCCGTGCACCACGACCACGGCGAGCGACCTGTCGGCGCGGCCACGCCCCGGCCACCGCGGCTGATGCTCGGCGGCCAGCACCGTCCCGTCGTCGGCGAGCAGGCGGCGGCGCACACCGTCGCCGGAGCGTCGTGGCAGCACAGGAACCACGTCAGCTATCCTGCCTGAAGGCGGGGCCCGGGCAGCGTTGCCCCGCGTCGTACGTCAAGTCCGCGACGTGTACCGGGTCCTATCGGGTCCTCGGAACCCGGGGAGGCGACGTGGGTTCGACCGTTCTGCTGCTGACCAACGCGCTCCAGCCGTCAGCCGAAGTGCTGCCCGCGCTGGGGTTGCTGCTGCACAACGTCCGGGTGGCGCCGGCCGAGGCGTCAGCCCTGCTCGACTCGCCCGCCTGCGACTACGTGATCGTCGACGGCCGCCGGGAACTCGGCCATGCCCGCTCTCTGACCCAGCTCATCCGCACGACGGGCATCGACGTGCCGTTGTTGGTCGTAGTAACGGAGGGCGGCCTCGCCGCGGTGACGGCCGAGTGGGGCGTCGATGACGTGCTGCTCAACACGACCGGCCCGGCAGAGGTCGAGGCCCGGTTCCGGCTCGCATCTGGCCGGCTGGCCGCCGCCAGGTCCAAGGACGCGGTCCCCGACGAGATCCGCTCCGGCGATCTCGTGATCGACGAGAGCACCTACAGCGCCCGCGTCGCAGGGCGCACGCTCGATCTCACGTACAAGGAGTTCGAGCTGCTGAAGTTCCTCGCCCAGCACCCGGGTCGGGTCTTCACCCGGGCCCAGCTTCTCCAGGAGGTCTGGGGTTATGACTACTTCGGCGGCACGCGGACCGTGGACGTGCACGTGCGGAGGCTACGGGCCAAGCTGGGCCCGGACCACGAGGCGCTGATCGGCACCGTCCGCAACGTCGGCTACCGGTTCGTGGCGCCCGGAGGCGGACGTCCCAGCGCAGCCGAGGAACCGGTTCGCCACTAGCCTGGGTCGATGATCCAGTCCGGCCCGCTCGACGCCGCGAGCGCCGCCGAAGTCAGAGCTCTGCTCGACTCCGCAGCGGCCGCCGACGGCGTTACGCCCGTCTCGGAGCACGCACTGCTCGGGCTGTCGAACGCGTCCTGGACGCACCTTCGCGCGCTCGCGCCCGACGGGACGCTGACCGGCTATGCGAGCGCGGACGACACCCGCACGGGAGAACTCGTCGTGCATCCCGACCACAGACGGCGCGGCATCGGGCGCGCGCTGTTGGACAAGCTGCTCGAGTCCGGCGCCGTTCGGGTGTGGGCACACGGCGATCAGCCCGGCGCCCGGGCCCTCGCCGCCGCGGCGCGCCTGGACCGCGTGCGGGCACTGTGGCAGATGGCCCGGCCGCTGGCGGGAAGGCCGGGCGAGGCAGGCAGCGGCGAGACGCTGCCCGAGCCGCGCCTGCCGGACGGCGTCACGGTGCGGACCTTCCGGCCGGGTGCCGACGACGCGCAATGGCTGGCGGTCAACGCCGAGGCGTTCTCCGGCCATCCGGAGCAGGGCCGCTGGAAAAGCGCGGACCTCCAGCAGCGGATGGCCCAGCCATGGTTCGACCCGCGCGGCTTCTTCGTGGCGTTCCGGAACGGACGGATGGTCGGCTTCCACTGGACGAAGATCGAAGAAGGCACCGGGGAGATCTACGTCCTGGGCATCAGGCCGGCCGAGCAGGGCAGCGGGCTCGGTAGGGCGCTCGCCCTCGTAGGCCTGCGCCACCTGCGCGACAGCGGGGTGGAGCGGGCCCTCCTCTACGTCGAGGAGGACAACGACGCTGCCATCCGGCTCTACAGCAGCCTCGGCTTCGAGCGCAGCGCCGTCGACGCCCAGTACGGCTTGCGCTACCCTGCGGCAACCTAGGCGTGTCACTATCGAAGTCATGGTCGCCGATCCCGCTACCGAGCAGCGGTACCTGGATCGCGAGCTGTCCTGGTTGGCCTTCAATACCCGGGTACTGGAGCTGGCGGAAGACGCGAACCTGCCGCTGCTCGAGCGC
>CAZMXH010000244.1:0-1026 GCA_964570165.1 uncultured Actinomycetes bacterium | reverse complement strand
ATGGTCCGGGTAGCCGGCCTGAAGCGCCGGATCGCGGCCGGAGTCGCGGTCACGGCTGCGAGCGGGCTGCTCCCCCGGGACGTCCACGAGGGCACGCTCGCCCGCACCCGCGAGCTCATGACGCGGCATTCCCGGTGCTTCCACGACGACCTCCTCCCGTTGCTGGTCAAGGAGGGCATCGAGATCGTGCGGTGGGGCGACCTGCAGGACGAGGAGAGGGAACGGCTACGCACGCTGTTCAGCGAGCGGATCTTCCCGGTTCTCACACCGTTGGCGGTAGACCCCGCGCATCCGTTCCCGTACATCTCCGGGCTGTCGCTCAACCTGGCCGTCGTCGTGCGAAACCCCCGAACAGGAACCGAGCACTTCGCACGGGTCAAGGTGCCGCCGAACTTCCCCCGCTTCCTGCCGGTTGCCGACGAGCGGTTCGTGCCACTGGAGGACGTGATCGCCGCACACCTGTCGCAGCTGTTCTCGGGGATGGAGATCCTCGAGCACCACACCTTCCGGGTGACTCGCAACGAGGACGTCGAGGTCGAAGAGGACGACGCCGAGAACCTTCTCACCGCGATGGAGCGGGAGTTGATGCGCCGCAGGTTCGGCCCGGCCGTCCGGCTCGAGGTCGAGGAGCGCATCGACGCGCACGTGCTCGATCTGCTGCAGCGCGAGCTCGGGGTCAGCGACGCGGAGACGTTCAGCCTGCCCAGCCCGCTCGATCTGTCCGGACTCCACGACATCGCCAGGCTCGACCGGGCGGAACACAAGTACCGCTCGTTCCTGCCGGCCACCCACCGAGAGCTGCCCGACGTTCAGTCGGCCGCTCCGGCGGACATGTTCGCCGCGATCAGGCGGCGCGACATCCTGGTGCACCATCCGTACGACTCGTTCTCGACCAGCGTCCAGCGGTTCATCGAACAGGCCGCGGCTGACCCCAAGGTGCTGGGGATCAAGCTGACGCTGTACCGGACCAGCGGCGACTCCCCCATCGTGGACGCGCTCATCGATGCCGCCGAGGCCGGCAAGCAG
>CAZMXH010000243.1:0-5661 GCA_964570165.1 uncultured Actinomycetes bacterium | reverse complement strand
GTGCCGACCGGGGCCTCGCCCAAGTCGGGGACGCCGACCGGTGCCGGGCGGTCGCCGCGTCCGGCGAGATCGTCGACGGCGATCAGATCATGGCGATTCTCGGCGTCGCGATGGCGGCCGAGGGGACGCTGCGGCACAACGCCGTGGTGGTGACGGTCATGTCGAACGAAGGTTTCCGGCTGGCCATGCGTGCCGCGAACATCACGGTGGTGGACACCGCCGTCGGCGACCGCTATGTGCTGGAGGCGATGAGGGACGGGGGCTACTCGCTGGGCGGCGAGCAGTCCGGGCATGTGATCCTCTCCGACTACGCAACCACCGGCGATGGTCTCCTGACGGCTGCGCATCTGCTGGCGCGGGTCGCCGCGTCAGGGGCGCCTCTGGCCTCGCTCGCCGCCGTGGCGCAGCGGCTGCCTCAGGTGCTCATCAATGTGAGCGGAGTGGACAAGTCCAAGGTGGATTCTCATCCCGAGGTCGTCGCGGCGATCGCGGAGGCAGAGGCCGAACTCGGCGCGACCGGGCGCGTGCTGCTGCGACCGTCGGGGACGGAGCCGGTGGTCAGGGTGATGGTCGAGGCGTCCACCGAGGATCGCGCCCGAGCGGTCGCGGACCGGTTGGCCGGCACGGTAGAGCGGGCGCTCGCCCTGCCGAGCTAGCGAGCGTCGATCCACACCATGACGAGCTTCCTTCTTGGTCCGATTCGCAGCGAGCGGCTTGACTCTCACGCGGCGGGAGACATCAGGCTCGTCGGGTAAGGAGGTGACCGTGTTCGAGTTGTCGGAGTCATCCCAGCTGTTGACCATCGGGCGGTTCGCCAGGATGTGCTGGCTGAGCGTCAGAGCGTTGCGGCTCTACGACGAGACGGGTCTGCTGCATCCCGCGTACGTCGACCCACTGACGAGCTACCGCTACTACAGCGCGGAACAGGCGCCGACGGCTCGCGCGATCGCCATCCTGCGCTCGCTCGACATGCCGCTTCCGGAGGTCAGGGAGATCGTCAACGAGGTTGATCCGGAGCAGATCCGGGCCCGCCTCGACCTGCACCGCGCGGCTATCGAGGAGCGGATCGAACGCGACCGGCAGAAGCTCTGCCGCGTCGAGGAGCTCATCAGGAAGGGAGCCGTCATGAGCTACGACATCGAGCTCAAGGACATCGAGGGGACGGATGTGGTCGGCGTGACCCTGAAGACCTCGCCGGAGTCCGTCGGGACGGATGCCGCGCCAGCGTTCCACCAGGTTTTCGACGGCCTTGCCGCCCGCGGCATCGGGCCGGCCGCGCCGCCCCGCATGGTCTACCACGAGATGGGCGAGGACTCGTGGACCGTCGAGGTGTGCGTACCCGTCTCCGGTGTCACCGAGGCGCCGGACGGCCTGACGCTGCGCCGGATGAACGGCGGCCGCGCGGTCACGACATTCCACCGCGGCCCGTACGACGAGCTGGGCATGGCGTACGGGGAGCTCGAAATGTGGATCGAGAAGAACGGGCTGACTCCGGTCGATCTGCCGTACGACGTCTACCTGAACGACCCGTCACAGGTGACGGACGCGAGCAAGCTCGAGACCCAGGTGGTTTGGCCCGTCCGATAGGCGCGTCGGGGTGCCTATCCACGACGTTCGGCGTTGTGGATAGGCACCCCGATCGCTAGGCTGCCGGCTGGTTGATCCGGATGTGGTTCCCGAACGGGTCCCGGATGCCGATGTCAGTGCCGTAGGACTGCCGCGTCGGCTCCTGTGTGATCTCGACGCCCTTGGCCTTCAACGCCTCGTACGTCTTCTGGCAGTCGTCAGTGGAGAACCCGGCGGTGAAGCCGGTGGCGCCCTTGCTGACCAGTTCGCGGATCTGCTCGCCGGCCGCTTCGTCCACCGACGGCGGACCGGGCACCTCGAGCAGGATCTCGCGGCCCGGCTGGCCGGGAACGCGCACGGTGAGCCACCGCATGAAGCCGAGATCGATGTCGTTGCCGACCTCGAGCCCGAGCTTGCCGACGTAGAAGTCAAGGGCCTCGTCCTGGTCGAAGACCCAGATGTGGGAGAGGGTGAGGTTGTTCAACATGTGCATCACACTAGGACCGGGCCGGGGTGCGCGCTTCTCCGAAACTGCTGGGTCTCGTCCAGGCCATCGTGAAGCACGTGGGTGCGGGGACGAGGGGCGTCCGCCGCCGGTAGGCACTCGGTGACTGCCCGACGATCTCGTGGAACGTCCTGCTGAACGTCCCGAGGCTGGTGAACCCGACGTCGAAGCAGATCTGCGTCACGCTCCGGTCCGACTCGCGGAGCAGGAACATCGCGCGCTCGACCCTCCTGCGCTGGAGGTAGCGATGCGGCGTCTCGCCGAACGTCGCCCGGAAGGTGCGGATGAAATGCGCCTCGGACGCGTGCGCGATCTGAGCGAGGGCCGGGATGTCGAGCGGCTCCGCGTATGCCCGGTCGATGGCGTCTCGGGCGCGCAGCATCCGGCGGTTGCTGTCCTCCACGGCCCGGCTCACCACGCCATCCTAGCCAGGGCGGGAACCGGCCGCCGTGCCGCTTGCCCGACGGTCAGGCCTCGGGCGAGAACCTCCCGCGGACGGTGCGCAGAAGAGCCTGGGCGCGGCGGCGCGGGGTTCCGACGGCTGGCGTGTGGAGCGGGTGACGGGAATCGAACCCGCACCACCAGCTTGGAAGGCTGGGGCTCTACCATTGAGCTACACCCGCGCTTGCGATCCGCGACCCGATGGTACCTGGTCCGACCGATCCCCGGGGAACCGTGTTCGGTGTCATGGCAGCTGAACGTTGGCATGGACCGGCAGGTGGTCCGATGGGAACCGACCGTCGATCGCTGTCGGGTTGATGGCGATCGCCTCGGTCTCGATCTCCGCGGTCGTGAGAATCCAGTCGATGCGCGGCTGGTCGAGCGCGGGCGTGCGGTACCCGCCGTACGTACCGTACTCGGGGGTGAGCCGTCGCCGCGCGGTGTGCCACGCGTCCGACAGGCCTGCACCGGCAACCAGCGTCTCGTACGCCGCGCTTTCTCCGGCTGCCGCGTTGAAGTCGCCGGTAACGACCGTTTGCGCCGCGCCGAACGACTCGACCGTAGAGGCGAGCAACTGGGCCGCTCGCCGGCGCGCCGGCTCTGAGCGGTGGTCGAGATGCGTATTGAGGACGATGAACTCGCCGACGCTCGCCGTGTCGCGGAACCTGACCCAGGTAGCCATCCGCGGAATGGTGTTGCCCCATGTCGCTGAGCCGGGGACGTCGGGCGTGTCGGACAGCCACAGATGTGCGTGATCCAGAGGCTGGAGCCGTGTTCCGTCGTACACGATCGCCGTGCATTCGCCACTGCCGCCGCCGTCGCGTCCTTCCCCGATCCAGTCATAGCCGTCCGGCAGGTCCGCAACGACATCTCGAAGTTGGCGGACGTATCCCTCCTGGACGCCGATCACGGTGGGAAGCTCCATGTTCAGCAGCGCCGCCATCGCCGGACGGCGCTGTTCCCACAGGTGGCCGGGGTCATCGGCCGGATAACGCAGGTTGTACGTCATCACGTGCAACCGATCACCCGCGGCGCGTCCGATGAGTGGTTCCATGATCGCAAACCTACCCACTATCTCGAGATCCTCTTGCCGGCTTCGCGCCAAGACCTGAAGACGGCGTATCCTTGCGGCGGTCGTCCAGTGGCGACGTTACTGGCGACGTTGCTGGCGATACTGCGGGGCATGGCGCAGCTTGGTAGCGCGTCCGCTTTGGGAGCGGAAGGTCCTCGGTTCAAATCCGGGTGCCCCGACCATTTCGTGCAGGCAGGACGGGATGGATACCATGATGGCTCATGCCGGGTGCTGCCGGCAGTGATCAACGGCCACCAGCCACGAGCTGCGTGCCTTCAATGACGTCCCAGGAGTGCTCCGTAGTGAAGAGCGTCGTCGAAACTGTCAACCCGACGCGGGTCAAGCTCGCCGTTGAGGTCCCTTTCACCGAGCTTGAGCCGAGCATCAAGTCGGCTTACAGCAAGATTGCGAAGCAGGTCAACGTGCCTGGCTTCCGGAAGGGCAAGGTCCCGCCACCCATCATCGATCAGCGGTTCGGCCGGGCCGTCGTGCTGCAGGAGGCGGTCAACGACGCGCTGCCGGAGCTCTACGGGCAGGCACTTCAGGAGAACGAGCTGCGTCCGCTCGGCCAGCCGGAGCTCGACATCACCCAGCTTGACGACGGCGTCGACTTCAAGTTCACCGCGGAGGTGGACGTCCGCCCGAAGATCACGCTGCCCGAGTGGGAAGGTCTCGAGGTCCAGGTCGATGACGTCGAGGTCACCGACGAGGATGTGGACGAGCAGCTGCGTGAGCTGCAGTCCCGGTTCGGAACGCTGGTCGGCGTCGACCGTCCTGCGGCGGAGGGCGATTTCGTCATGATCGACCTCAGCGCCACCAAGGACGGGGAGCCGGTCGAAGATGCCCAGGCGACCGGCGTCTCGTACCAGATCGGCGTGGGCACCGAGATGCTCGAAGGGCTCGACGACACGCTCACCGGGATGTCGGAGGGCGAATCGGCGACGTTCCGCACCACGCTGGTCGGCACCCATGAGGGCGAGGAGGTCGACTGCGAGGTCACTGTCCGGTCGGTCAAGGAGCAGCAGCTGCCGGACCTCGACGACGAGTTCGCGCAGCTCGCAAGCGAGTTCGACACGCTCGACGAGCTGCGGGACGACCTCCGGGAGCGGGTCCAGCGCTCAAAGCGGCTGCAGCAGGCCATGGAGGCACGCGACAAGGTGCTCGACACCCTGCTCGAGGCGGCGGGCGAGGTGCCGTTGCCGGAAGGCATCGTCCAGTCGCAGATCGAGGAGCACTTCGCCGACGGGCATGGCGACGACGAGCACCGGACCGAGTTCGAAGCCGACCTGCGGAGGAACCTTCGCGCCCAGTTCATCCTCGACGAGCTGGTGCGGTCCCAAGACCTCAATGTCTCGCAGGAGGAGCTCACCGAGCATCTCATCGACCGCGCTGCGCAGGCCAGGGTCGACCCGAACCAGTTGGCTCAGCAGTACGTGCAGAACAACGCCGTGCCTGCCCTGGTCGCCGAGGTTGCCCGAGGCAAGGCCCTGGCGCTTGTCGTGGAGAAGGCCAACGTCGTCGACGCATCCGGACGACCGGTCGAGCTGAGCAAGCTGCAGGAGGACGGCACGCTGGCCGACGAGGAGAGCGAGGCGGCCCAGCCGAGCGTCCCGGCCGGCTTCAAGTTCGCCGAGTTCGACGAGTCGCAGCAAGAGGACACGGCGAGCGGCGCTGTCGAGCAGGAGGCCGGCGATGCAGGCGAGCCCGCGACCGGCGATGCGAAGACCACCGACGCCTCCGAGGGCGACGCCGAATCCTCCGCGGACGCCGAATCCTCCGCGGACGCCGAATCCTCCGCGGACGCCGGATCCTCCGACGATGACAAGGGCTGATCCAGCCTGGCTCACGCCGTGAGCGAACAGGGTCGTCGTAGGGATGGGCCGCCAGAGACGGTTCGTTAGTGTCAGTGACGCCAGTCAACGAATTGCACGAAGGAGCCACGGTGAGCCCCCGTATTGAGAGACCGGGCCTCGTCGTACCGACGGAAGGGCACGCGCCCGCCCAGTCGCCGACGCTCGGCCTGGACGACCACATCTACAACCGGCTGCTGCGCGAGCGGATCATCTTCCTCGGCTCC
>CAZMXH010000242.1:0-5665 GCA_964570165.1 uncultured Actinomycetes bacterium | reverse complement strand
GCGAGTGCGAGTAGTCCGAGCGACCCGATGCCCAGCATCACCCATGTCCACGCTGGCCAGCCGTGTTCGCGACCCTCGAGGAGCGGGTACGCGATCGCCGCCAAGCTTCCTGCCAGAACCATCGCGCCGAGCGTGTCCGGGCGAGCTGCCGACCGTTCCCAGGTTTCCGGGACGACCCGAATCGTCGCGATCGTTGCCACAATGGCGATTGGAACGTTGATCAAGAAGATCGGCCGCCAGCTCAATCCGAGCAGATCTGCGTCAGTGAGCACGCCGCCCAGGATCAATCCGAGTGCCGAAGCGAGGCCAAGGATCGCTCCGTAGAGGCCGAACGCTTTGGCCCTGTCCTCTCCGGAGAACATCGCCCGGAAGGTACCCAGAACCTGGGGGACCATAGCGGCCGCCGCCAGGCCCTGGACCACTCTCGCGGCGATCAGGTGCGCCGGATCTTGGGCAATGCCGGCTGCGAGGCTCGCCAGTCCGAACACGACGACGCCGACAACGAACACTCGCTTGCGACCGAGAAGATCGCCGACCCGTCCAGCGGTGATCAGTGCGGCGGCGAACGCCAGCAGATAGGCCGAGATCACCCACTGCAGTTCGGATCCGCTCGCGCCGAGATCGGTGCCGATGGTCGGCAGTGCAACGTTCACGATCGTGATATCGATCATGTCCATCAAGACGGCCCCGACCATGACGATCGCGGCTGCCCACGGTGCCTTTGCGCTACTCATCGTCTCCCCGTTGCTACTCGAGCACCGTTCGTTATCGAACGCCGTTCTAGCAGGCCGAAGCCACCCTAGTCAAACGCTGTTCGTGAGTAGTACGGTGTTCGTGTGGCGGCTGAGGAGAAGGCAGCAGATGACATCCCGACGCCGCCATGGCAGCGCACACCCCAGCGCTCCAGCCGACGCCGGCGCGATCGTCTGACCCAAGAGACAATCGTCGAGGTCGGTCTACGGCTGCTGGACACCGATGGGCTCGATGGCTTCAGCATGCGGCGCGTCGCACAGGAGCTTGATACCGGCGCTGCGTCGCTCTACTGGCATGTCGGATCAAGAGATGGTCTGCTCGACCTGATCTTCGACAAGGTCATCGGCGAGATCGACGTCCCCGAGCCCGATCCCGAGCACTGGCGAGAACAACTCAAGACAGTCGCCCGCAACATGCGCGCCACGATTCTCAGCCACCGAGACATCGTCCGGATCTCTATCGGCCGCATCCCCGCCGGTCCCAACGCGCTGCGCTTCACTGAACGCGTCCTAGCCATCATGCGGGCCGGGGGTGTGCCCGATGAGCTAGCAGTGTCAGGGCAACTGCTGATGTTCTCCGTGGTCAACGGCTTCACGATCGACGAGACAGGCCTGGGAGAAGACGAGCCCGAAGGCTCGTCCTGGTCTGCCGACGCCGCATCGATGGTGCGCCACTACTTCGCGTCCTTGCCAAAGACTCGCTTTCCACACCTCACCGCCGTCGCCGACAAGTACGCAAATGTCGACCAGGACTCGTCGTTCGAGCTGCTCATCGACCTGTTCGTGGACGGCTTGGCGCAACGCGCAAGCGAATTGGCACAGCAGGACACGCCGCGTGGTACCGCATCGGCGAAGCGACGCAGATCATCAGCGTCCCACGGCAGGTCGGGATAGTCGTCGCCGCGTGCTCGCCCGCACTGGTGTGACGCTGAGTCTTCGACATCCGGATGATGGCCTGGAGAGACTCAAGCCCGAGCATATGGCCGGACGGCATATGGCCTGGTGAGAGGAGCGGAGGATGCGGGATTCGAACCCGCGAGGGGTTGCCCCCAACACGCTTTCCAAGCGTGCGCCCTAGGCCACTAGGCGAATCCTCCGCGGTGAGGGTATCCGAGGTGGCACCGTCCGGCTAAATCCATGGCTGCAGGCGCCGTCTCCGTCACGTTCGGGGGCGTTGCTCGCCTGGAGGTCCGACTCGTCCATTGCGGGCGAGGCCGCGCACCGACGGCAGGGCCGGAAGGTGCTAGCGCGGCCGTCGGGCCGAGCCCGTACACTGAATGCAGCCCCCCGTGCGGCGGCACCCTACCGAACCCCCCCAGGGCCGGAAGGCAGCAAGGGTAGGCGGGCTCTACCGGGTGCGCGGGGGGTCTTCGCATGTGCCGGCGTGTCCGACGAAAAACGATCATCCGGTGGACTCTTCCGTAACTCGCGATGGGGGCTATGGTTCGGGGAGTGTCGTCGCTCGCGTTGTACCGCACCTACCGTCCTGGCCGGTTCGCCGAGGTCGTGGGGCAGGACCATGTCACCGGCCCGCTCACCCGGGCGCTGGAGAACGACCGGGTGCACCATGCGTACCTGTTCTCCGGCCCGCGCGGCTGCGGCAAGACGTCGTCGGCGCGGATCCTCGCACGCTCGCTGAACTGCGAGAAGGGCCCCACGCCCGAGCCGTGCGGCGAGTGCCGCTCGTGTGTCGAGCTGGCGCCGAACGGTCCGGGCAGCGTGGACGTCGTGGAGCTCGACGCCGCCACCCACGGCCTCGTCGATGACGCCCGCGAGCTGCGCGAGAAGGCGCACTTCGCCCCCGTCTCGTCCCGATACAAGATCTACATCATCGACGAGGCGCACCAGTTGGGGCCGGGCGCCGCGAACGCGCTGCTGAAGCTGATCGAGGAGCCGCCGCCGCACCTGAAGTTCATCTTCGCCACCACCGCGCCGGACAAGATCATCGGAACGATCCGGTCGCGGACGTACCACTACCCGTTCCGGCTGATCCCGGCTCGCGTGCTCCAGCAGAACCTCGCCCAGATCTGCGAGCGGGAAGGCGTCGCCATCGAACCTGCCGCACTGGCTCTGGTGGCACGCGCCGCCGCGGGCTCGGCGAGGGATGCGCAGTCCGTCCTCGGACAGCTCATCGCCGGTTCCGGTGACGAGGGCGTCACGTACGACCTCGCGATCGCGCTGCTCGGCTTCACCGACGCTGCGCTGCTGGACGAGGTGGTGGAGGCGATCGCGGCCGGCGACGCCAGGACGGTGTTCTCGGCGCTCGACCGGGTGATCGAGTCCGGCCACGATCCCCGGAGGTTCCTCACCGACCTGCTCGAACGGTTCCGCGACCTCGTCGTGGTCAACGCGGTCCCTGACGCGTCGGCGAGCGGCCTGATCGAGGTGCCGGACGAGCAGGCGGAGCGACTGGCCGAGCAGGCGTCCCGATTCGGCCGCTCCGAGCTGGTGCGCCTGGCGGACGTCGTGGACGAGGGCATCACGGCGATGAAGGGCGCGACGCCAACGCGGTTGCAACTGGAGTTGGTGTGCGCTCGGCTGCTGCTGCCCGGCGCCGACCACTCGACCAGCGGGGTGCACGCGCGCATCGATCGGCTTGAGCGCCGGCTGATGCTGGCCCCCGAGGCGTTCGGTGGATCGGCAGGCGCGGACGGCGGCGCTGCGGCACCGGTCGAGGAAACGGCGACCGCAGCACAGCAGGGCGCAACGCCGCGGCAGGCGCAGGCACCGCGGCAGGCGCAGGCACCGCGGCAGGCGCAGCCAGCGGAGCCGGAAACACCGGCTGGCCAGGCGCCTGCGGCCCAGCCGGCGAGCGCCACCGCTGATTCGGAACCGGGTGCCCCGCAGGCCGCGGCTGCCACCAGCACCGCGAGCGGTGCAGGCGCGACCGGCGCCGCTGACCTGCGCCGGTTGTGGCCCGAGGTACTGGTCCGGTTGCGTGAGCTCAAACGGACGCCGTGGAGCCTGATCTCCCAGGAGTCGTCGGTGGTCGATGTGTCGGGCGAGGTGCTGACGCTCGCCTTCCGCAAGCCGAACCTGCGCGACACCTTCGCCCGGCGCGCGGACTTCCAGGACTACCTGCGCCAGGCCGTCAAGGACGTGCTGGGCCTCGACCTTCGAGTGGATGCAATCGTCGACCCGTCCGCCGGCGGCGGCTCCCAGCCGGCAGCGCAGGGGGACGATCCGTCCAGCCCTGCGTCCGCCGTCCCGTCCGGGCGTCCGTCCAATCCCGGACGCGGCACAACCGCAGGATCGGCACGTCCAAGCCGCAGCGAACCCGACGCCGCACACGAGGCCGGTTCCGGCGATCGCACGCCCGGAGGCCGGGACGGCAGTACGGCTGGACGCAGAACCGGCCGGAAACAGGCCGACGAGCCGGCCCCCGCCGACGATCCACAGCACGATGCGCGCCCAGACGACCTCGATGTCGACGACGGAGGGGTCTCCGAGCGGGAACTGCTCGAGCAGACGCTCGGCGCCCAGGTAATCGAGGAGATCGATCACCCCTGACATCAGGCGGACGGTTATTAGGCCGCGTAGGTCCCAGCGACTAGGCTCGGACGTACAGCGCAAGCGCTCGTGTTGGAGGTCCGCAGTGTTCCCGTCCGGGTCGGAAGGTTTCGACGTCAGCCAACTCATGCAGCAGGCGCAGCGCATGCAAGAGCAGTTCCAGCAGAGCCTTTCCGACGCCGAGGTCACCGGGACGGCGGGTGGCGGCCTGGTCAGCGCCACCGTGGACGGCACAGGCGAACTGGTCTCGTTGGATATCGATCCCTCGGTGGTCGATCCTGAGGACGTCGAGACGCTTGCCGATCTCATCGTTGCCGCCGTTCGCGACGGCCAGTCCCAGGTTCAGCGCCTGATGGCGGAGCAGATGGGTTCGCTTGGCACCATGCTCGGGGCGCTCGGTGCCGGCGACGCCGTCGCCGACCTGTCAGGCGACCGGTCGGACGAGTCCGCCCCCGAACGGGAGTAGTGCGTGTACGAGGGCGTGGTCCAGGATCTGATCGATGAGCTGGGCCGGTTGCCCGGCGTCGGTCCCAAGAGCGCCCAACGGATCGCCTTCCACGTGCTCGCGGCCGACCCCGCCGACGTCCGCCGATTGGCCGATGCGCTGGTCGAGGTCAAAGAGCGGGTTCGGTTCTGCGCCACCTGCGGCAACGTCGCGCAGGAGGAGCAGTGCCGCATCTGCACCGACCCCCGGCGCGACCCTCACGCGCTGTGCGTGGTGGAGGAGCCCAAGGACGTTGTGGCGATCGAGCGGACCCGCGAGTTCCGCGGTCGATACCATGTGCTCGGCGGTTCCATCAGCCCGATCGAGGGCGTCGGCCCGGATGATCTGCGTATCCGCGAGCTGATGGGACGGTTGGCAGACGGCACGATCACCGAGATCATCCTGGCCACCGACCCGAACCTCGAAGGTGAGGCGACGGCTACCTACCTGGCAAGATTGATCAAGCCTATGGGGTTGCGCGTCACGCGGCTTGCCAGTGGACTTCCTGTAGGCGGCGACCTTGAGTACGCCGACGAGGTTACGTTGGGCCGCGCATTCGAGGGGAGGCGGCTACTAGATGTCTGAACCCATCCCGGCCGCGGACGGCTCGTCCGCCGCCGACTACGCAGAGTTCGCTGCGGACATCGCAGCCCAGATCGAGGGCTTCCTAGTCGCCGTCCGGGAGATCGCCCGGGGCAACGACCCGGAGAGCACACTGCCGTTGCTCCTGTTGCAGGTCAGTCAGCTTGCGCTCGCCGGCGGCCGGCTGGGTGCGATCAGTGACGTCGTCCCCGACCACCGCTTCGAGCCCGATCCCGGCCCCGACCCCGACGTGGACGAACTTCGCCACCGGCTGGCAGATCTGCTGGAGCCCGTCGACGTCTACGTGGAGGTCGTCGACCCGGTCGACGCGGACCGG
>CAZMXH010000241.1:0-5692 GCA_964570165.1 uncultured Actinomycetes bacterium | reverse complement strand
TGTTGATGCCGGTCTTGCCGCCGACCGCGGCGTCCACCATGCCCAGCAGCGTGGTGGGGACGAGCACGCAGCGCACGCCGCGCAGCCACGTCCCGGCCACGAAGCCCGCCAGGTCGGTCGTCGCCCCGCCGCCGATCCCGACGATCGCGTCCGAGCGGGTCATGCCGATACGGCCGAGCGTCGCCCAGCACGACACCGCGACGTCTGCGGTCTTCGCCTGCTCGCCGTCCGGGACCTCCACCGTGTGCGCCCGGAAGCCGCGGTCGGCCAGCATGGTGCGGACGTCCTCGGCGGCGGGACGGAGGGTCCCGGGGTGGATGACCGCGACTGTATGCGCGTCGTCGCCGACCAGCCCGGGCAGCTCGCCGAGCAGCCCGTCGCCGACGCGGACCTCGTAGGGCCGCTCTCCGCCGACGGCGATCCGGGTAGGCCGACGGTCAGCCGGCATGCAGCACGACCTCCGCTGCCACGTCGTCGGGTGAGCGCTGGGACGTGTCGACGGTGACGGTGGCCACCTCTTCGTACAGCGGTCGGCGGGCGTCGAGCAACCTGCGCAACTGTGCGCGCGGATTGCCGACGAGCAGCGGCCGCTCGCGGTTGAGCCCGACCCTGGCCGCGGCGTCCGCCAGGCTGACGTCCAGATAGACCACGCTGTGGCCGCGCAGCAGGTCGCGGATCTTCTCCGTGGTCACCGCTCCCCCGCCGAGTGCGAGGACGCCGTCGTGTTCGCTGAGCGCCGTCACGACGGCCGAACGCTCCAGCTCGCGGAACGCATGCTCGCCGTCCTCGATGAAGATGTCGCTGATCGGCTTGCCCGCGGCCTCCTCGACGTCAGCGTCGGTGTCCCGGAAGGCCAGCCCGAGCTTGCCCGCGACCAGCCGCCCGACCGTGGTCTTGCCGGCGCCGGGCGGCCCTACCAGGACCAGGCGGGGTCTCACCGGCCGACCGCCATGGCCGCAGGCAGCGCGTCGAGGTACGCGCGGTGGTTGCGGGCGGTCTCGGCGACCGAGTCGCCGCCGAACTTCTGCAACGCCGTCTCGGCGAGGACGAGCGCGACCATGGCTTCGGCGACCACTCCGGCGGCGGGCACGGCGCACACGTCCGAACGCTGGTGGTGTGCGGTGGCGGGCTCGCCGGTCGTGGTGTCGATGGTGCGCAAGGCCCGGGGCACGGTCGAGATCGGTTTCATGGCGGCCCGCAGCCGCAGCGGCTCTCCGGTGGACATGCCCCCCTCCGTGCCTCCGGAATGGCTGGATGCCCGCTTCGGCCCGCCCTCGGAGGCGAGGATCTCGTCGTGTGCCTCGGAGCCGCGCATGCTCGCCAGCGCGAAGCCGTCGCCGATCTCGACGCCCTTGATGGCCTGGACGCTCATCACGGCCGCGGCGAGCCTGGAGTCGAGCCGCCGGTCCCAGTGGACGTGGCTGCCGAGCCCGGGCGGCAGCCCGTAGGCCAGCACCTCCACGACGCCGCCGAGGGTGTCGCCGTCCGCGTGCGCCTTGTCCACCTCGTCCACCATGGCGGCGCTAGCGCCGGGGTCGTAGCAGCGCAGCGGGTCCTCGTCCAGCCGGTAGACGTCGTCAGGGGTCGGTGTCACGCCCGCCGGTACGGTCACCGTGCCGAGGCCCACCGTGTGGCTCACCAAGCGGATGCCGTACGCCTGGTCCAGCAGCGCTGCGGCGACCGCGCCGAGGGCGGTGCGGGCCGCGGTCTCGCGCGCGCTGGCCCGCTCGAGCACCGGTCGCGCGTCGTCGAAGCCGTACTTCTGCATTCCGACCAGGTCGGCATGCCCGGGACGCGGCCGGGTGAGCGGCCGGTTGCGGGCGAGGCCCTCGAGTTCCGCGGCATCGACCGGGTCGGGGCTCATGACCTTCTCCCACTTCGGCCACTCCGTGTTGGCGACCTGGATGGCCACAGGAGCACCGAACGTCATCCCGTGCCGGACGCCGCCGAGGAACGAGACCTCGTCCTTCTCGAAGGTCATGCGGGCGCCGCGCCCGTAGCCCAGCCGGCGCCGGGCGAGCGCGCCCGCGACATCGGACGTGGTGATCCGCACCCCGGCCGGAAGGCCTTCGAGGGTCGCGACCAACGCCGGGCCGTGCGATTCGCCGGCCGTCAGCCATCGCAGCATGCTTGGCATCTTGTCAAACTCGCGCGCCGATCCCACAATCGCCGCGGCCCGGCCCCCCGTATCAGTGCGGTCCGCCGAGGTAGGCGGCGAGCAGCGGGTCACCCCACGCGATCGCGACCACGGCACCGCCGATCAGGAACGGGCCGAAAGGGACCTGCGACCGACGGCCGGCCCGCCGCGCCAGTACGAGAACCAGCGAGTACACCCCGCCGAACAGGAACCCGAGGAACCCGCCGAGCACCACGTGTGCCCAGCCGATCCAGCCGAGGAGCATCCCCAGGCTGGCGGCTAGCTTGACATCGCCGAGTCCGAGTTCCCCCGGTCTGAGCAGCGCCAGCGCCAGGAAGACCACCACCATGGCCAGCGCCCCGAGCCAGGACCGCCCGTAGTTCCCCCACTCGCCCGGCACGAGGGCCGCCACCGCTAGCAGCCCGGCCGCACCCGCGAACGCCGCGTAGGTCAGCCAATCCGGCAGGCGGTGCTCCCGGACGTCCACGTAGGCCATCGCCACGCCCAGGGCTCCGAAAAGCAGGTAGGCCGGAAGCTCCGGCACGGCGCCCAGCGATGCCGTCAGCAGTGCCCAGACCGCAGCCGTCAGCACGGCGAGCAGTGGAGCCAGCCGGGGCGCGGCGGCCAGCGTGCGGTACGGAGTGTGCGGCGGATCGCCTGGCACCGGCTCCCGGTCCGGGATGGCCCGGATCGCGTGCGGCAGAAGGGCGCCGACGAGGCACCCGAGCCCGGCGGCAGCGGCGACGGTCACGACACCGCCGCTACGAGCACGCCGACCGGAACGTCGCTGCCGGTCATCAGGCGGATCTGCCCCGCGGCCTGGTGCACGAGGAGGTCAAGACCGCTGGCAACGGCACCTCCTGCGGCGTCCCACGCGGCCGCGAGGGCGCTGGGCCACGGGTCGTAGACCACATCGAGCAGCAGCCGGCCGGGTGCGGCGCCGCGGGCGAGGTCAGCGGCCATTGCGTCGGCCGCGCCCGGCGGGACGGTAGACAGCACCAGGTCGGCCTGCCCGCAGCCGTCCTCGACCCGCCACGGGCGGACGGCCACGTCGAGGTCCATGTCCGCGGCCGGTCGCAGCGCACCTGCGGCACGAGCCGCATCGCGCGCATGCACGTGGACCTCGGCGATGCCGAGCAACGCCAGTGCCGCGAGTCCGCTCGCTGCGGTCGCTCCCGTGCCCCACACGCACGCGCACTTCGGCGTCGCCGCGGTCGTCGTCCGCTGTTCGATCGCGGCCACCATGCCGGAGACGTCGGTGTTCTCCCCCCGCAGCGTGCCGTCGTCCTCGATCAGCAAGGTGTTGACAGCACCGACGGTGCGGGCGAGCCCCGACACCTGCGTCGCCAGCTCCAGGCCGGCCCGCTTGAGGGGCATCGTCAGCGACAGCCCGCGCCACGACGCGTCCAGCCGGCCCACGAACGCAGCCAGTTCCGCCTCGCGGACCTCATGCGCGGTGTACGACCAGTCCAGCCCCAGGTAGCGGTACGCGGCGCGGTGCAGCCGCGGCGACAGCGAGTGCCTGATCGGCGAGCCCAGCACACCGCAGCGCCGCCCCCGCCTCCTGCGGGTAGCCGGGGCCGGCGACTCGGCTACCTGCGGGTCGGCGGCAGCCTGCCCTGACAGGCCGGCTGGGGCGGTGCTCACGACCGCGACTCCGCCACGTTCGCCAGATGCTCCTCCTCGGTGGTGGCGAACTTGGTCTCGCCGGACTCGAGGTCCACGGTGACGAAGTAGCAGTAGCCCGCACCCGACGGGTTCATGGCCGCGCGCAGCGCGGTCTCCCCGGGAGCCGCGATCGGCCCCGGCGGCAGGCCCGCGTACCGGTACGTGTTGTACGGCGAGTCCGTCCTGCGCTGCTCCCTCGTGGTGAACACGTCGCCGAACTCGCCGATGGCGTAGTGCACGGTCGAGTCCATCTGGAGCAACGAGTCCGGCACACCGTGCTCGGCACAGGCACCCGAGAGCCTGTTGTGGATCACCTCTGCGACGTTGGGCATGTCCTCGGTGTGCCGCACCTCCCGCTGCACGATGCTCGCCATGGTGACGATCTCTAGCGGGCTGAACCCGAGGTTCTCCGCCCTGTCGACCAGGTCGAGCTCGTCCTCGGCAGCCTTGAACCGGTCGGCCATCGCCTGCAGCAGCGACTCCGCGGTGGTTTCCGAACGGACGTCGTACGTGGCCGGGAACAGGAAGCCCTCCGCCTCGCCCTCGGCATATCCCGGCAGCTCCAGCGAGCCCGAATCCAGTACCGCCAGGAGGTCTCCCTCGGTGAGCTCGGTCTCCTCGTCCACCCGGGCCACGATCTGCTCGACCCGGTACCCTTCCGGGATCGTCACCCGCGTGACGGGTGCCTCGGCCCGTTCGACGAGGGTCTCGACCGCGTCGGCGGCGCTCATCTGCAGTCTCAGGGTGTAGTCGCCGGACTGGATGCTCCTGCCCTGGGGGTGCTCGTTGGCCGCGTTGATGAACGCGTCCCGGCTGGCGACCACGTCGGCGTCGGCCAGGATCGAGCCGATCTCGGCCAAGGTCGCCCCCGGCGGGATCGTGACGTCCACCGACCCTTGACCGGGACCCTCGTAGTCGGCAGGAGGCGCGAGCATCTCGTCCAGCCAGGCCCGCCCGTAGTGCCAGGCGCCATACCCGATGCCGCCGACGAGCGCGAGCGAGACCAGCACAGCGAGGAACGACCCGAACCGTCTCCGCTTGCGCCGCTTGCGATTTCGACGTTCCCGCCGGGACGTTCCAGCCTCCTCGGAGAGGACATCGCTGTAGCTCATTCTGGCTCCACCCACACCAGCTCGCCGGGTGCGCGCCCCGACGACCGCTCCAAGTCCAGCGCACCCTGCAGGATGTTGACCGCAGCAGCCTGGTCGACGGTGGACCTACCCCGCCGGGCCGATACACCGCTTGCGCGCATAGCCCTTGCCGCGCTCGCTGTCGTCATCCTTTCGTCGACCAGCCTTACCGGGCATGGTGCCACATGTCCGGCAAGCTGCCGCGCGTACTCCCGCGCTTCGGCAGCGGCAGGCCCCTCACGGCCGGACAACGTCAGCGGCAGGCCCACGATCACCTCGATGGCCCCGCGCTCGGCCGCAAGGTGCGCGACCCGTGCCAGGTCGCCGTGGCCACGACGCACCGTCTCGACCGGTGTCGCCAGCACACCGTCAGGGTCGCTCGCCGCGACTCCGATCCGGACGCTGCCGACGTCGACGGCTAACCGTACCCCCCGGCGAAACGTCACCGACCACCGGCGACGGTCGCCACGTCGTGCTCCAGCCGACGCAGCGCGTCGTCGACCTTGCTCGCGTCCGACCCGCCGCCCTGGGCAACGTCGTCCTTGCCGCCGCCCCCGCCGCCGAGCGTCTGCGCCGCGGCTCGCACCAGCTCGCCGGCCTTGAGGCCGAGCTCGCGCCCCCGGTCGTTGACGGCGACGACCACGAGCGGCCGGGGTCCGCCGCCGGCGACGGCGACCACTCCGGCGCGGGCGCCGGGCAGCCGCCCGCGGACCTCGACGGCGAGCGTGCGCCTCGCGTCCGCGCCGACCTCGCCGTC
>CAZMXH010000240.1:0-5696 GCA_964570165.1 uncultured Actinomycetes bacterium | reverse complement strand
CGGGTCACCCAGGTACGCGGCCTCGACGGCACGGTGTGGTACGTCCGCAACGGCGAGGTGCTCCGGGTCGGCAACTAAGGCCAGGAGTGGGCGCGCGCCATCCTCGACGTCCGGGTGGCGTACGGCGAGGACACCGCCCGGGCGAGGGAGCTGATTCTCGACGTCGCCAGGGAGCTCGCCTCCGACCCGGAGTGGAGCGAGCGGTTCATCGACGAGCCCGAGATCTGGGGCGTCGAGGAACTCGCCGCCGACGGCGTGGTCATCAGGCTGGTCGTCAAGACCCGGCCGCTCGAGCAGTGGGCGATCAGCCGCGAGCTGCGGGAGCGCATCAAGGCCAGGTTCGACGCCGAGGGTGTGGAGATCCCGTTCCCGCAGCGCACGGTGTGGTTCCGCACCGGCGAGCAGGCGACGTCTCCGCCGTCGGCCGCCACGTCGTCGGCGAGTGGCGCCGGTGCCGTCCCTTCCCGGCCGGAGGCACGCTCGGCGCGACAGCCGGAGGACGGCATCGACGCCGGTTGATCCGGCCGTGACCGCGCCTTCTTGACGGCCGGCCGGTGGCCGTGCTGAAATTTGGGCGAACGCCCAGTGCAAATGACCAGGAGATTGCAACGACGGGAGGTCGGATGCCGCCGAGTGCGTCCGCGCGCGGGGCGGACACCCGGCAGCGGCTGCTCCGGGCTACCGCCGCCGTCATCGCCCGCGACGGCTGGGGTGCCGTGACCACGCGCCGCGTCGCCGAGGAGGCCGGCCTCACTTCCGGTCTCGTCCACTACCACTTCGCCTCGGTCGACGACCTGCGCCGGCAGGCGACAGTCGCAGCACTGGACAGGCTCCTCATTCCGGTGCTGGAGCATCTCGAGGCGAACGGCGACTTCACCGGCACGCTCGCCGATCTGCTGCGCGAGCTCAACGGCGTGAACCGGCCGGACGTCCCCGAGGTCGCGCTGGTCTACGAGGCGTTCCTGGCCGCGTTCCGCGACGACGCCATCCGCGCCGAACTCGCGCGGGCGCTCACTATGTTCCGGGAGCGGACCGCACAGCTGCTGCAGCGGGCGAACGCCGAGGAGCCCGACGACCTCGCCGTGCTCGTCGCGGCCGCAGTCGACGGCATCCTGCTGCACGCGCTGATCGACCCCGACCTCGACCCCTCCCGGATCGTGGCCCCACTCAGCCGCCTGCTTCCTACCGGAGGTCACCTGTGAGCACGCTCGACACCCACACCGCGATCGCGTCGCTTACGGGGGTCTCGCGGACGTTCGGCGAGGGCCCCACCGCCGTCCACGCCCTGGCGGACGTCGACGTCGACCTGGTCCGCGGTGAGCTCGTCGTCATCCTGGGGCCGTCCGGCTCCGGCAAGACGACGCTGCTCAACCTGATCGGCGGCATCCAGTCCCCGTCGACCGGCCGGATCGTCGTGGACGGCCGGGACCTCACGACGCTCGACGCCCGCGGTCTGACCGACTACCGCCGCGAGACCGTCGGGTTCGTCTTCCAGTTCTTCAACCTGGTCCCGACGCTGACTGCCCGGGAGAACGTCGCGCTGATCGCGGAGCTCACCGACGACGGCGAGCCGGTCGAACGCCGCACGGAGCGAGTGCTCGAGGAGGTCGGCCTGGAGGACAGGGCGGACAACTTCCCCAGCCAGCTCTCTGGCGGGGAGCAGCAGCGGGTCGCGATCGCCCGGGCGCTTGCCAAGCAGCCGCCGTTGCTGCTCTGCGACGAGCCGACCGGCGCGCTGGACATCGAGACCGGCCGGACGATACTCGAGCAGCTGCGCAGGCAGGCCCGCGAGCACGGCCGCACGGTGCTGATCGTCACCCACAACGTCGCGATCGGCGCGATGGCCGACCGGGTACTGCGGCTGCGGGCCGGGCGCATCGACGACGACCGGCGCAACGCGAGCCCGGCGCCCGTCGACCAGGTGGACTGGTGACAGCAGTGCCGCGGCCGAGTTCGCTACGCACCAAGCTGCGCCGGGACATCGTGCGGCAGTGGCCGCAGTTCGTCGCGATCGTCGTGACGATCACCCTGGGCGTGGCGCTGTTCGCCGCCTCCTACGACGGGTTCCGCAACCTGCAGGCGTCCTACGACAACATGCACGTCGAGCTGCGCACCGCCGATCTGTGGGTCACCGGCGGCGACACCGGTGCCATCGCCGACGCGGCACGGGGCACCTCCGGTGTCGCGGCGGTCACCACGCGCGTGCAGGCCGACATCCCGCTGCGGGTCGACGGCCGGGACAAGCTGCGGGGCCGCGTGGTGGGCGTGCCGGTGGACGGCCAGCCGCAGATCAACCAGGTGCTGGTGCTCGACGGCAGCTACCTGCGGGACGGCCGGACGACGCTGGTCGAGCAGCACATGGCCGACCACTTCGAGCTGAGCGCGGGGGACGTCGTCGAGGCGTGGGACGGCTCCTCGTGGACGGACCTGACCGTCACCGGCGCGGCGGCCTCGCCGGAGTACATCTGGCCGGCCCGCAGCCGGCAGGACACGATCACCCTTCCCGGCCAGTTCGGGGTGCTGTTCGTGCCTCCGGACGTAGCCCAGCGCCTCGCAGGCACCGACGCCAACCAGGTGCTGGTGCGTCTCGCCGGCTCTGCCGCGGCCGGCACCGCCGACGAGTTGGCCGCTCGCGCCCACGAGCTCGGCGCCACCGAGGTGCTCACCCGCGAGGAGCAGCCGTCCAACGCCGTGCTGCAGGAGGACATCGACGGGTTCAGTGAGATGTCCGTCGCGTTTCCCGTGCTGTTCCTGCTCGCGGCCGGCATGGCGACGTACGTTCTGGTCACCCGACGGGTGCAGAGCGAGCGGACGCTCATCGGCATGATGCTCGCGAACGGCATGTCCCGCCGCCGCGTGCTGCGCCACTACCTCGGCTACGGGCTTGCCGCGGGTGCCGCCGGCGGCGTGCTCGGCGTCGTGGCGGGCGTCGCCGCCGCGAGGTCCATGACCGACGCCTACCTGGGGTTCATCGACCTGCCGGCGCAGGCCGCGGTGTTCGACATCCGATGGGTCACCCTGCTCGGCGGCGTGACGTTCGGACTCGTCGCCGGCGGCCTGTCGGTCGTCGCGCCGGCACTGCTCGCCTCCCGCATCGAGCCCGCCGACGCCATGCGCGGCCTCGCGCCGGTCGGCGGCGGCCGGTACAGCCTTCTCGAGCGCCTGGTGCCGCCACTGCGGCGGCTGCCCGCCCGCTGGCGGCTGGTGCTGCGCAACATCGGGCGCAACCGCCGCCGCACCGGCTACACCGTCACCGGCGTCACGCTGGCCCTGCTGCTCGTGTTGTCGTCGTGGGCGCTGCTCGACACGATGGACGCGCTGCTGCACCGGCAGTTCGACGAGGTGCAGCGGCAGGACGCGCGCGTCGACCTCGCCGGCCCGCAGCAGCCGGAGGTGCTCGACGAGATACGCGCGGTCGACGGCGTCGCCGAGGTGGAGCCGATGCTGGCCCTCCCCGTCTCGCTGCGATCAGAGGGCGGCAGCTACGCGTCGGTGCTGCGCGCCCTGCCGCGCGGCACCGACCTGCACGGGTTCATCGAGCCGGACGGCGGGCAGACGGCACTCCCCCGCGAGGGCGTGCTCGTCGGCACCGGCGCGCGCAGCATTCTCGACGCGGATCCCGGCGACCCGCTGCAGGTACGCGTCGCCGAGCAGGGCGTCGCATTCAACGCCGCGATGCCGCTGGCGGGCTACGTCGACGAGCCCCTCGGCACGTTCGCCTACCTGTCGATCGAGCAGGCGGAGCAGCTCGCCGGCCAGGACCTGCCGGTGACGTCGGCGCTGCTGCGGTACGAGCAGGGCGCCGACCGCGACGCCGTCCGCCGGGCGATCATCGATCTCGGCGTGGTCGCCGCCTACGAGGACAGCCAAGCGCTCGCCCGGCTGTTCGACGAGTTCACCGGCCTGTTCTACGGGTTCGTGGGCGGCATGCTGGTGCTCGGCGCGCTGATGGCCTTCGCGATCATGTTCACGACGATGTCGGTGAACATCATGGAGCGCAGCCGGGAGGTCGCGACGCTGCGCGCCAGCGGCGTGCAGCTGAGCCAGCTCGCCCGCATGATCTCGTCCGAGAACCTGATCATGACGTTGCTCGGAGTGGTCCCGGGTGTGGTGGCCGGAGTGATCGGCGGAGCGGCGCTCATGCGGTCGTTCTCCAGCGACCTGTTCCAACTCGAACTCGTGGTGCAGCCAACTACGGTGCTGATCGCCGTGGCCGCGATCCTCGCGGTGGCCGCGCTGTCTCAGTGGCCGTCGTTGCGTGCCATGCGCCGGCTGGACATCGCCGCCGTCGTGCGCGAGCGCGACGTGTGAGCGCGCCGGGCGCTACGCGAGTGCGGCGTCCAGCGTGATCGGGGTGGCGCGCAGCGCCTGGCTCACCGGGCAGGTCTCCTTGGCGGTCTCGGCGGCCGCGACGAAGTCCTCATTGCTCATGCCGGGCACGGTGCCCCGCACCGAGAGCTCGATCCCCGTGATCCCCTCGCCGGGCTGGAACGTCGCGGTCGCCGCCGCGTCGAGCGCGGTCGGCGGGGTGCCGGCCTGGTCGAGCGTGTTCGACAGCGCCATGCAGTAGCACGACGACAGCGCCGCGGAGATGAGCTCCTCGGGTGACGTCCGCCCGCCCGGCTCCTCGGTTCGGGACGCCCACGTGACGTCGTACGTCCCGAGCCCGGACGAGCCGAAGGTCACCCGTCCGGAGCCGTCGAACAGGTTGCCTTCCCAGTGCGTCGTGGCGGTACGGGTGGTGGCCATCGCAGGTCTCCTCCTGGGTCAACTGAGCTGGGCCGGTGTCCATCCTGCCGCATCCGGCGAAGCGCGGGACACCGGACTGGTCAACCAGTGACCCAGGCTGCCGCGTTGGCCTGCCGGGACCCCGGGCTGGGACAATGGCCTACGTGACTGCGCAAGCCGAGACCTTCTACGACGCCGTCGGCGGCCACGACACGTTCCACAAGCTCGTGCGCCGATTCTACGAAGGCGTCGCCGGCGACCCACTGCTGCGCCCTCTCTACCCGGAGGAGGACCTGTCCGGCGCGGAGACGCGACTGCGGATGTTCCTGGAGCAGTACTGGGGCGGGCCCAACACATACTCCCAGCAGCGCGGCCACCCGCGGCTGCGGATGCGCCACGCTCCGTTCAAGGTCAACCCGGCCGCTCGCGACCGCTGGCTGCACCACATGAGGATTGCGCTTGACGAGTTGGAGCTCGCGCCGGAGCATAGCCAGATACTGTGGGACTACCTACAGCGCGCCGCGTTCTCCATGGTCAACACGTTCGAGGACTAATGCACGTTGTGCTCGAGACCGATCGGTTGATCCTTCGCCGGTTCACGCCCGACGATGTCGACAACCTGGTCGAGCTCGACAGCGACCCCGAGGTCATGTGGTACCTCTCGCGGGGCAGGCCGACGGCTCGCAAGGAGATCGAGAAGGTGATCCTGCCGCGGTTCCTCGAGCTCTACCAGAAGCATGAGGGGTACGGCACCTGGGCAGTGGTCGAGAAGTCGAGCGGCGAGTTCCTCGGCTGGCTGAGCCTCCGGCCGAGGGACGGCGACCCTCCCGACGAGCCCGAGCTCGGGTACCGGCTCAGGCGGTCGGCGTGGGGCAAGGGGTACGCCACCGAGGGTGCCCTGGCGCTCGTCAACCGGGCCTTCGCCGAGCGCGGTGCGAGCCGCGTCTCCGCCGAGACGATGGCCGTCA
>CAZMXH010000239.1:0-5697 GCA_964570165.1 uncultured Actinomycetes bacterium | reverse complement strand
GGGCACTGTCCAGACCGGCGCGAGCTTTCTCGGCGCATTCGTGAGCATCAGGCTTGTCGTGGGGCGAGGCCTTCCCTACGGTGCGTGAATGACGCCTCGGCGGGCCTGGCGAGAGCAACGTATCGACAACGCGCTGATTGCAGCGGTGTCGGACCTCGGCATGTCGATGTCAAAGGCTGCGGCCGGCGAGTTGATCGATGAGCGGGTGAAGTTCGTTGCATCGCAAATGCGAGTCAGCACGGCCACAGCCCGCACCTATCTGACGGATGAGGCCATCAAAGGATTGGCGCAGACGCTCGCGTTCAGCTTTGTCGAGGAGACGCCGGGCGCCGACCTGGTCTCGGCTCCACGCGATGCGGCGATCCCGATCCGGTTGGCAGGGCGGGTCAGCGCCGGCTTGGCAGAGGCCGTGCGGATCCGGCTGGCCGAGCGTGAGGATCTTCAGCACACGCGTGAGGCAGTCGCGCACCTGGCCCACGCTCAGGGAGCCTTAGGCCTGATCATGTCCGACCAGATCGCCGAGGACATCGAGGGCGAGCCGTGGGTGCGGGTTCCACGCGCATTGCTCCACCGCCTGGCGCGCTACCTCGAGGCCGCGGCTGGCCTGGTCGACGAGGGCGTGGTCGGCTACGACGCGGACTCCGCCGAGGCCCGAGGCCTTCCAGAAGCGCTACGCCGCGACGCCGGGCTCCTCCGCACAATCACCGACGCTCACTGACCGCATTGCCGTGAGGTCTTGGCATCGCACATCGGAGCGGCATGCTTGTCGAGTCGTCCCGGGAGGTCGTCATCGGTCTACGCTCCGAGCCCGGTGTCGTGCGCGGGCGATCTCACCACCCACCACAGGCAGTCGCGGACGTCACCAGCTGGATACATCAGATTCAGGCCGCCAGATAGATCATCGCCTGGGGACACCGGCTGCGCAAACAGGATCTGCTCGCCGACACGCACTCGACGGCAGATCAGTGCGTTCGCCCTCGCACGCGCGTCGGGGGCCTACGTCTAAAGGCGGACACTGGTCGGGTTCGACGACCCGGCACGCCAGCACCGCGCGATCCGGGTCGAGCCGCTGCCCAACAACTTCGAGTCCCAGTTGGTCGAGCCGGCAGAACTTGGTCAGATCAGGGCAGCCGAAGCCGCCAGCAGGGGTAGCGTCAGGCACGTCGAGGTCTTCCGAATGAAGTGTGTAGGAACCCCCTCATCGTGAGACCTCGACCCCTATCCGGTCACCGACGCGCCAGCACGCGCTACACCCTCAACTGCGAAGAGCCGACAAAGAGTCGACTCCGCCCAGGACGAAACAGATGGGAGATAGAGCAGGCGCGGCGGCTTCACCCGAAGCTAAGGCGTCGCGGGTGCGGCCCGGCAAGCACTCGGGCTGGGATTCCGACGACAGACGAGGTGACCGCAGAACGTCGATGCTGACCCGCAGACCAGATCCAGACAGGACTACGCCGAGACGCGGAAGGCTTCAACATACTCTGTCGTGCCCAGGTGCTCGTAGACGACGGTTGGCATCACTCGGTTCCAGTGATGTCCAAGGAGCACGGCGAGGCCCAGCGGTCCCGCGAGGAAGAGGTGGAGAGTTCCGGTAGGGGCCGCGATCTGGCGTGCGAGGTCGCGGATGCCGATCGCGAGGGCGCTGGCTGTTTCCGCATCTGGCACCGACCACGGACCGACCTGTCCTGCCTCGGGCATTGCGGTGTGAACTGTCCCGACGGTTACTCCTGCTCGTTCGATCCAGTTGACCACTGCGTCGGTCGCGTCGGTGGTCACCGAGACGACCAGCGCAGGGTCACCGCCGTGTCCGAGATCTCGAGGGTGGTGGGTCGGCATCTGAGCCGCCGTGGTCACGTCGCTGGACCAGAGTTGTTCGCCCTGTCTGATGCCGACCTCATATCCCAGGACCCGTCGGAAGACTGTCCCTGCCTTGAAGCCGGTGGCCTGTCGCATCGTCCCGGTGAGCAAGAGTCGGCGATGGGCACCCAGGTGGCCTGGGATCTGCTCGATGTCACTGGCCAGTTGTTCCCATGTGGCCGGGGGCTTGGGCGCCACCTTGGTGAAGGCGTCGTCGCCATCCATGCGATCGACCCAGTCCAGGGCGTACTGGGCCTGGTCGGCCAGTGGGTCGTGGCTGAGCGTGGCGATGGAGATGGGTGTCCAAGGGGTTCCCGCGCGTAGGCTCAGCATGGTAATGGCGTTCTCGATGTCGTCGAGGGAAAGGCGCTGGTGACCATCTTCCACCTGCCTGGCGACCCAGTCGGACCCGGCGTCGATCGCCCTGTCATCGGACTGGAGTCCGTTCGCGGTCATGAGCAGGCTGACCTCGCGGCGCAGGCTCACCACGTCCTCGGACGTTTCTAGGTAGAAGTCTTCGAAGAAGGCGAGCAGTTCCGCTTCGGTGACGCCCGCTATCTCGGCCCACTTCTTGCGGGCCAGGCCGCGGTGGGACTTCGGGCCACCTTGTGCGGCACGGGGTACCAGCCGACCGTCTCGTGCGTCGCGGTCGCGAAGAAGGAGGTCGGCGGGATCGATGGCACGGTTCGTGATCAGCGCAACCCGGACGCGGTTACCGTCGTGGGCGACGTGGCGGTGACTGGAGACGAGTTTCCTGAGCAGGTCGTTGTTGGTCAGGTACTCCAGGTTGACCGGAGTGCGCGCGTCTACGGCGTACTTGATCTGCGCATAGTCGTTCGGCGGTGCGGCGCGGTAGTAGATGACGTCGTCGACGTTCCCGGCATCGTCGGCTTCGACACCCACCGCAGTTCCGAGATTCGGGGTGTTGTGGGTCCGCTGCTCGTTGAGGATGCGCATGCAGAGCCGCCAGGCGTGAAGCCACTGGTAGCGGTCGCCAGCGATGCGCACTCCCGTGGGCCGTGGCATGCCACGGCGAGCGTCGTCACTCATTTGGCTCCAAAGGGTCGGGGGTGGTTCTCGGCAGGTCGCCCGTGATCGTGATAGCACAACGCCTGAGGTTGACGGCGGTGATGCGCCGGGCATCAAGGTCGTACTCGTCTTCGACCGTGTGCCGGAGCACGAGCAGTGTCGGGTTCGGCAGGCGGGGGTGCAGGTAGGAGATGAGCCGGAGGCTGGCGAGGTCCGTCCTGCTCGGCGGCACGTCCGCGGGATGTGAGTGCCAGTCCCCGATGTACCCGAGTCGCGGGTCGATCGCTCGCGTCCTCAGTACGGCGGGCTGGGTCGCGCCGCCGGGGAGGTGGTAGTGGGCTCGTCCGCGGCTGGAGCTGGGCAGTTCGATGGCCTTAGTCGCCCAGGGCCGTTGGTCGGCATGGACGCCGACGAGGATGCCCCCTGTCTCCAGCGGGTGGGAGAGGTTGGCGGCTCGCTTCAGCTGGTCGACGGCGCTCTCGGCGATGAGAAGTTCCGGCTGGACGCGCGTCACGCTGTCACGGGACCGATCACGTCGAAAGGCGCAAGCGCCAGGGGCCGGAGGACCTCGACCTGCTCGTCCGGCAGTAGACGGCGCTCCAGTAGTTGGTCGACGGCCGCAGCCACGATGTCGGCGGCGGCCCGCTGAGCCGCCCAAGGGGGAGCGCTGTTGACGAGTGCGGTGCAGCCGAGTTCGAGGAACGCGCCCACCGGCTGGGGATCGTCTGGCGGCAGGTCCAGGTATTTGGCCGACTTGTCGCGGTTGGAGATTAGGGTGTCGTCCTCCGCTTGGCGTCGGACCCGCAGGAGGGCTCCTTGGTGGAAGAGGGCGCCGGTGATGAGTGGTACGTCTTCCTGAGCGCACACGGTGCTGAGGGCGGCGGTCATTGGTGCCGCTCCGGTGCAGTCGATTACCAGGTCGAAACCTCGCACGTTGTCGGCGAGTTGCGCGGGCGCGAACGGCAGGTCCTTGGTCACGATTTCGAAGTCGCACCAGGGCGCATGATCGTTGATCTCGGCGCTGACGCCGATGCCCTTGTTGTAGCCGACCGAGTACTTGCTGGCGACGTGTCGGACGAGGTTGGCGGTCATGAGGGTGTCCGGGTCGTAGCCCTTGATGTGCGCGACGCCGCTCTCTGCCAGCAGCAGTGCCACGCTTCCTCCGATCGATCCCAGCCCGGCCACTAGGACGCGCTTGCCGGTGAGCAGGTCGGCGTCGGGTCCGGCGCGTCGCATGCGGGCGGCGAGGTCGGAGGGGAAGGCGGCGTGAGCTTCGGCCACGACCTCGGCGCCGTGCCCCGAGAAGCCGAGCGCGATGGCGTCGGGTTGTCCGTCGAACTTGGGCCAGGTCAGGACGGCGAAGTCGAGCCCACCGCTCGGCGTCTTGATGTCCGCGTCCTGCCGGGCCGCAAGCCCCCTCTCGAAGTGTTCGCGCTGGCGACGGGTGAGGGCGTCCCGGAACTGGTCCAGGTCACGAGGTGGGTCGATGATCTTGCGGCGGCTGTAGAGGACCCCCTTGAACGTCGGCGTGTCTCGCTCGACTGCCACTTGGAAGAGGATTTGCCGCCAATGGGCCGTGAGGTCGATGATCGTGCCGTTGGAGGCGCCCCGAAGCAGTTCGCCTATCGGGAGTTCGAGACGGTAGCCGCTCCTCCTGTCGAACAGCAGGTAGGAGTCGAGCGCCTGGTCGGCAAGGCCGAAGCCGGCCTGTGCCGCCTCCGCCGACGCGTCGAGTCGGGCCCAGAGCGCGTCGAGGTTGCGTCCCTCGACCTGAGCGGGGTCGTCGTCGGCCCACAGGCAGATGGTCCCGCCGTAGACGTGCGGCGCCTTCAGGCCCTCGACATGCACGTGGGCATACCGCAGTGGCCATCCATCGTCGAAGACCACCTGCATCCGCTCCCGGTCGGTGAGCGGCTCCAGGGACTTTCGGATCGGTCCCGTCCACACCTTGAGGTCGGTGTCAGGGACCGGGCTGAACCCGGCGGCCACGAGGCCGGAGCAAAACCGCTCGAAGCCGCCGGTATCGAAGGTCTCGAACGCCATCACGCGAAGCCGCGCGGCTGGTTGCTCCCCACTGCCTCGACCGCTGCAACGCTGGCGATCGCGAAGCCGTTCGCGTCACAGCCGTCCGGCAATGGGAGGACCTGGCCCCGATCGTTCGTGCCCAGGATGTCCCGCCACAACTTGGCCGCCCAGCACTTGTCGGCGTCGAGCGCTTGCTTCGCCAGACCAGCGAGTTCACGGCATTTCGCGGCTCCCGACGCCCACTGGTCGGCGTACAGCGCGGGCTTCAACTGCGTCCCGAGGACGGGGTCTAGCATGCCGTCGGTGACCGCCCGATCGAACTCGTCCGCGACCGT
Source organism: uncultured Actinomycetes bacterium (assembly GCA_964570165.1). Lineage (GTDB taxonomy): Bacteria > Actinomycetota > Actinomycetes > Jiangellales > Jiangellaceae > JBMCTR01. The sequence continues at coordinate 451 of CAZMXH010000239.1, read as the reverse complement.
ACCGAGGGAACCGGCGAGCAGTTCGGCCCACGACGACCCGGTCACGCGCCCGTCCGACCACGCGTAGTACGCCGCGATCTCCGTGTAGAGGCCGCCGGGCCCATTCTCGCCGAGGTGCACGTGGCGGGCCTGGCGCAGAAGGCGCACTATCGGCCGGTAGGCCGACCGATCGCCGACGGTCGAAGTAGACGCCGCCGTAGCCAAGGTCTTGGTGCGGACGGTAAACTCAACTGGGCTGGTCTTGACCCAGCGGCCGTCCTCCTCGTCCCAGCGGTCGCGGTTCCGGTTCGGGATTCCCCAGTGCTCGCCCCACGGGACAGCCGGGACCGCGTCCACACTGAACGCCAACTCCTCCGGAACACCCGAGTCCTCGAAGTCGATCTTCAGGCTCCGCGCCCGCTCCGTGACCCGGCCACCGGGGTCCTGGCCCTTGAGCCCGTAGTGGTCGACC
>CAZMXH010000238.1:0-5731 GCA_964570165.1 uncultured Actinomycetes bacterium | reverse complement strand
CGCCTCCGGGCGCCGCCGTAGCGCCCCCAAACCCGTGCACGGGGCGTCGACGAGCACCCTGTCGAACGGCCCCTCGCCGGGGACGGCCTCCCGCCCATCGGCCACCAACACTCGATGATCGCCGGGGTCGCCGGCGAGCGCCTGCTCGACCATCCGGGCCCGCTGCGGCCTCTTCTCGACCGCTACGAGGCGGGCGCCACGGCCGGTCGCCAGCCCGGCGAGCAGCGCGGCCTTGCCGCCCGGCCCGGCGCACAGGTCGAGCCACTGCTCCGCCGAGTTGTCAGGGTCCTCGGCGGCATCGTCCGAGGTCACCACGTTGTCCGGCCTGACAGGCGGCGCAAGGGGGGCGGCCGCGAGCGCGAGCGCCACCAGTTGGCTGCCTTCGTCCTGGACCGCGGCCCGCCGCTCGCGAACGGCCGGCACCGCCGCGGGATCTCCTCCGGGAAGCACCGCGCCGTACGGCGACCACCGGGTCGGTTGCGCTCCGGCCGCGACCAGCTCGTCGACCGTGCATCGACCAGGGAGGGCGACCAGGGTGACGGCGGGCGGCTCATTATCCGCGGCGAGGCAGGCCTCCAGCTCCTCCAGGTCGCCGCCCAAGGCGTCCAGGAACGCCCGCGCCATCCAGGCCGGATGCGCATGCCGGAGCGCAATCCGCTCCACCGGCTCGTGCGGGGCGAGTTCCTCCACCCAGCCCTCCAGGTCCTTCTCGGCCACCCGGCGCAGCACGGCGTTCGCGAGCTTCGCTGGTCCGGGACCGGCCTCCGCCCGCGTCAGCTCCACCGTCGTCGCCACCCCGGCGTGCGGGGGCACCCGCATCGCGAGCAACTGGTGGGCGCCGAGGCGCAACGCGTTCAGCACAGGCGCATCCAGCTGCCCCAATGGACGGTCCACGCAGGCGCTCAGCACTGCGTCGTAGGTACCCAAGCCTCGCAGCGTCCCGTACGCCAGCTCAGTCGCCAACGCGGCGTCCCGGCCCGCCAGCCCGCGCTCGCGGAGCAGCCGTGGCAGCACCAGGTTGGCGTAGGCATCCCGCTCGTCCACCGCCCGCAGCACCGCGAGCGCGGCGGCCCGTGGGGCGTCCGGTGGTCTCGGACGCCGCGTGGCCCGGGGACGTGCACCGGTGGCCCGGGCAGGCTCCCGGCGGCTCACCGACCGAGCCGCTCGCCGTGCCCGATGCGGACGCCGCGCGCCCAGTCGGACGCGGCCATGGCGCGCTTTCCCTGAGGCTGCACCTCGCTGAGCTCCACCGGGTGGCTGCCGGTGCCGACCCGGACCCGGTCCTTCGACACCTCGAGCTCACCAGGCGCGAGATCGTCCCCGCTGGGATCCAGCCGCACCGGGCGGATCTTGAGCCGCTCGCCCCTGAACGTGGTCCAGGCACCAGGTGCGGGCGTGCAGGCTCTCACCAGCCGGTCGACCCGGATGGCGGGATGGGTCCAGTCGATGCGCGCGTCCTCGACGGTCACCTTGGGGGCCATCGACACCCCCTCGGCCGGCTGCGGCTCGGCGACGAGGGTGCCGTCCTCGATACCGTCGAGTGTGGCCACCAGCAGCCGCGAGCCGGATTCGGCCAGCCTGGCCAGCAGGTCGCCGCTGGTGTCGGTGGGGTGGATGGCCTCGGTGACGCAGCCGAAGACCGGCCCGGTGTCCAGGCCCTCCTCGAGCCGGAAGGTGCACGCGCCGGTCACGTCGTCGCCCGCCATGATTGCGCGCTGGACCGGCGCCGCTCCGCGCCACGCCGGCAGCAGCGAGAAGTGCAGGTTCACCCAGCCGTGCTTCGGAATGTCCAGCGCCGCCCGCGGTACGAGCGCGCCGTACGCGACCACCGGCACGCAGTCCGGCTCGATCTCGGCGAGCCGCGCGAGGAACTCGGGCTCGCTCGGCTTGGCCGGCGTCAACACCTCGAGGCCGGCGTCGTGCGCCATGGCCGCCACCGGGCTCGGCCGAACCGGCCTTCCCCGGCCGGCCGGGGCGGCCGGCCTGGTCAGGACACCGACGACATCGTGGCGCGAGGCCAGCACGGCCTTGAGGGACGGGACGGCGACCTCCGGCGTGCCCGCGAACAGGACCCTCATAGCGCGAGGCCGAAGGTCGGGTGCGGTGATTCCTTGATGACTGGGGGCTCGGCACCGGCCCACTCGGCCTCGCGGATCGCCTTCATCGCCGCTTTCCGGGCGGCCGCGTCCAGCCGGTCCACGAACAGCACGCCGTCGAGGTGGTCTGTCTCGTGCTGGATAACCCGCGCGACGAGGTCATCGCCCTCGATCACTACTGGCTCACCATGCTGGTCGAAGCCACGGGCGGACACTCGCATGGCGCGCACACAGTCGTACTCGAGGCCCGGCAGCGACAGGCAGCCTTCGGGACCGATCTGCTCCTCCTCGGACAGCTCCAGCTGAGGGTTGATCAGGTGCCCGACTACGTCGTCCACGTGGTAGGTGAACACCCGGAGGGAGACCCCGATCTGCGGCGCGGCAAGTCCAACGCCCGGCGCCTCCAGCATGGTGTCGGTGAGGTCGGTGACCAGCTGCCGGATCTCCTTGTCGAAGTCGACCACCGGCTCGGCCACGGTTCGCAGGATCGGGTCCCCAAACAGCCGGATCGGCCGTACCGCCACGGGCTCTACTCCTCGGATCGAGTCAACTCCCGCGGTCCTGACCGGCAAGGGGTACTCGACCCCGGAACAGCTCCTGATCGCGGGAGACCTGTGCAACTCCGAGTCTACGGAGCGCGCACGCACTCAGGGCGCCAGCCGTGCCGGGGCAGCGGAGGGCAGGCCCAGCCGGGTGAGGTCGGCGGACAACTGGTGGGAATCGACGAAATGCACTGCGATCATGCCGAGTTCGGCGGCCACCGCGACGTTCCGCTCCACGTCGTCGATGTACACCGTGTGCGCCGGGTCGAGCCCGTAGCGGTCGATCAGCAGCCGGAAGATCCGCGGGTCCGGCTTCAGCAGGCCCTCCCTGCCGGAGACCACGATTCCCTCGAACCAGGACAGCCACTCGAACCTCGGGTATGTCAGCTCGAACTTCTCGGCCGACCAGTTCGTCAACGCGTAAAGGCGCGTGCCGCCGTCGCGCAGCGAGCGCAGGATCTCCACAGAGCCCGCGATCTCCCCGCCGAGCATCTCCGGCCAGCGCTCATCGTACGCGGCGATCAGCGAAGCACGCGCGGGAAATCGCGCGCTCAACTCCGCCACGGCCTCCGACCATGGGCGCCCGGCGTCCTGGGCCTCGTTCCACTCCGGAGTGCAGATCTCGGACAGGAACCACTCGACCTCGGCCTCGGAGGGCAGCAGCTTTCGGTACAGGTACCGAGGGTTCCAATCGATGAGCACGCCTCCGAGGTCGAACACCACCGTGGACGGCGTGTCTAACGGTGCCTGCACGATCGGCGGGGTCAGACGTTGAAGCCGAGCGCGCGAAGCTGTTCGCGGCCCTCCTCAGTGATCTTGTCCGGCCCCCACGGCGGCATCCACACCCAGTTGATCTTGAAGTCGGACACCAGCCCGTCCAGCGCCATCTGCGCCTGGTCCTCGATCACGTCGGTGAGCGGGCACGCCGCGCTGGTCAGCGTCATGTCGATGGTCGCGACGTTGCGCTCGTCGACCTCGATCCCGTAGACCAGCCCGAGATCCACGACGTTGATGCCAAGCTCCGGGTCTACGACGTCGCGCATCGCCTCGGTGACATCCTCAACGGCGGTCGGCTGTGTCATCGCTGTCTCCCCTCTGCGGCTCCGTCCTTCGCCCGGGCCGTCGCGTCCTTGAACGCCATCCACGACAGCAGCGCGCACTTCACACGCGCCGGGTAGCGCGCTACCCCGGCGAACGCGACGCCGTCGCCGAGGACCTCCTCGTCCGGCTCCACCTCGCCACGGCCCTGCATCAACCTCACGAACGTGTCGTGCGTCTCGAGCGCGTCGGCAACCGTCCGGCCCGTGACCAGTTCGTGCAGCACGCTCGCGGACGCCTGGCTGATGGAGCAGCCCTGACCGTCGTAGGACACGTCCTCCACTGTGTCGCCGCTGACCCGGACCCGCACCGTGATCTCGTCACCGCAGGTGGGGTTGACGTGGTGCGCCTCCGCGTCGAACGGGTCCCGCAGACCCCGGCCCACCGGGCTCTTGTAATGGTCCAGGATGATCTCCTGGTAGAGCGAGTCCGTGCTCACTTAGAAGATCCTCTTCACTTGCTCCAGCCCGTCGACCAGAGCGTCGATCTCGCTGTTCGTCGTGTACACATAGAACGACGCGCGGGTCGTCGCCGGAATTCCGTACCGGACGCACACCGGTCGCGCACAGTGGTGGCCGACACGGACAGCGATGCCCTGCTCGTCGAGCACCTGGCCGACATCGTGCGGATGGATACCGTCCACGGTGAACGAGACGGTGCCGCCACGATCCACGGTCTCGTCCGGGCCGATGATCCGCACCCGGTCGACCTCGGCGAGCCGGCGGAGAGCGTAGGCCGTCAGCGCCTCCTCGTGCTCCTGGACGGCCGCCATGTCGAGACCGGTCAGGTAGTCCACGGCCGCGCCGAGCCCTACCGCCTGCGCGATCGGCGGGGTGCCGGCCTCGAACTTGTGCGGTACCGGGGCGTAGGACGAGCCCGCCATGTCCACGGTCTCGATCATCTCGCCCCCGCCAAGGAACGGGGGCAGCGCGTCGAGCACCTCGCGACGGCCCCACAGCACGCCGATGCCGGTCGGCCCGCACATCTTGTGCCCGGTGAAGGCAAGCAGGTCGACACCGAGGTCGACCACGTTCACCGGCCGGTGCGGAACCGACTGCGATGCGTCCGCCATGACCAGCGCCCCCACCTCCCGGGCTCGCGCCACGATCGTCGGCACCGGGTTCAGGGTCCCGAGGATGTTCGACTGGTGCACCAGCGAGACGATCTTCGTCCGCTCGGTCACCAGGTCGTCCAGGTCCGACAGGTCCAGCCGGCCGCCGTCGGTGAGGCCGAACCAGCGCAGCGTCGCGCCCGTCCGCTGGCAGGCAAGCTGCCACGGGACGATGTTGGAGTGGTGCTCCATCTCGGTGACGACGACCTCGTCGCCGGGGCCCAGCCGGTAGCGCGGGTCCTCAGCTAGCCCACTGGCCATGGCGTTCGCGACCAGGTTCAGGCTTTCGGACGCATTCTTGGTGAAGACCACCTCGTCCCGGGACGGAGCGCCGATGAACGCGGCCACCTTGTCCCGGGCGCCCTCGTACGCCGCGGTCGACTCCTCGCCGAGCTGGTGCACCGCTCGCGCCACGTTGGCGTTGTGCCGCGAATAGTGCTCTTCGAGCGTTTCCAGGACGGCGCGCGGCTTCTGCGACGTGTTCGCCGAGTCGAGGTAGACCAGCGGCCGGTCGCCGGCCAGCCGGCGCTCCAGGATCGGGAACTCCTTACGAACCCGATCGACGTCGAGCGCCGCGGGACTGCTAGAGCCGGGCACTGCGGTCACCTCCTCGGCATGTCGCTGCGCTTGCATGGTCGGCGCTCGTTTCGGGTCAGGCCGGCGCCTTCGTGTAGCTCACGTACCCCTCGCTGTCGAGCTTGTCCGCGAGTTCCGGGCCGCCCTCCTCGGCGACCCTTCCCTTGACGAACACATGCACGAAGTCGGGCTTGATGTGGCGCAGGATCCGGGTGTAGTGGGTAATCAGCAGGATCCCCTTGTCGCCGCGCTCGGCGAACCGGTTCACCCCTTGGGACACCACCCGCAGCGCGTCGATGTCCAGCCCG
>CAZMXH010000237.1:0-5735 GCA_964570165.1 uncultured Actinomycetes bacterium | reverse complement strand
CCGCTCCCTGTCCTCGGCGAGCGCGTCGAGCAGCAACACATCGGAACTGCGCGCCGGGATGCTGATGTCCTTGGTACCGGCGGCCTCAACCACACCCGCCTCGTCCCACAGCGACACCGTCACGACGGCAGGTGTGTCGCTCGGGTTCGCCAGCACCAGCCTGCCCCGCTGGCCGACCGCGCTCTCGGCGCCCACGAACCAGTGCTCCCGCGCCGGCCCCGTGCACGCCGCGGTCAGCACGCCGCGCAGGTCGGGCCTCTGGACGAGCGTGTACTGCTCGGCGGCGACGCCCGGCGCCATCGTTCCCTCGGCGCGCACGTCGTAGGCGGCCGGCTCGTCTCCTCCGACCTTCTTGGAAGCCGGGATCCCCCGGTCGGTGACCGTGAGGAACGCGTCCGGTTCCTCGTCGGGCCCCGCGAGCCGCCGGACGGTGACGACATCGTCCTGCTCGGCCTCCTCCTCTTCGGTAGCGGCCGGGTCGTCCGGTTCGGTAGCGGCCGGGTCGTCCGGCGACGCCGGCTCGCGCGGCTCTGCCACGTCCGGCAGAGCCAGCACACCGAGCCGGGAGCTCGCGGACGGCTCGCCGCCCGCGTACGGGCACACCGAGGTCGACCGGACCACTGGCGCGACCCGCTCGGGATGCTCCTCGACCACGGCATCCGGCGGCCCGACGAATGCTGTGCCCCCCGCCGCCACTACCAGCCCTGCGGTCACGGCGAGGGCGCCGCCGACGACGCGCCCGCCCCGACCGCTCACTGGTCACCTCCGCGGCGCCGGCGGCCCTTCGCCCGTCGGCCGCCACGGCCGGGCGACCGCCGGGGGGCGCCCTCCGACTCCCCGGTGGATACGCCCCGCCGGGCACGGCGACCCGCGTGGCGGCCATGCCCACCCGGCCCGGAAGCGTCCGGCGCCTCGAGGTCCAGCCACGCCGCGGTCGCCCCCGGTTCCGGCGGCACCGCTGGCTCTGGCGGCAGCACCGGCTCCCGCGGCACCATGCGCTCGGACTGAGGCACCGGGTGGCGCTGCGGCAACGCCGCCGGTACCGGAGCACCGGCACCGACCGGGACCCGCCGCACACCGGCCGGGTACGCGGGCACAGCCGGCAGATCGGGCGCTGACGTGTCGTCCAGGCCCTCGTCCATCGCCCCCTCCACAGCTCCGCGCCGCCGGCGCATGCCTGGCAGCGCCAGCACCACGGCCACCAGCACGACGCCAAGCTGGGCGGTCAGCCAGGTCCGGCGCTCGGGACCGCGATGCGTGATGCGGACCTCGCCGGCGCTGGCCGGCAGTTCGAAGGCCTGTGCCCACCCGTCGTACGTCGTCGCAGGCAGCGGCTCGCCCGACAGCGTCGCGCTCCAGCCCGGATCGGCGTGCTCGGAGAGCACGAGAAGCCGCTCACCGTCCCCGTCGGCGGCGGGCACGGTACCTTCGACGGTCACGTCGCCGCTGGGCAGCAGGGTCGGCTCCTGCGACTCGCTGATGACCCGCGCCCGCGCCACGTCACCTTCCACCTGCCACATCGCCGCGCCGTCGGGTGCGCTGGCGCGGCTGAGCCCGGAGACCGTATCGAGCAGGTCCACCAACTCGGGGTCCGCCGGCGCGGGCAGGTAGACGTAGCGCGCGGCGAAGTCCACCAGCGGGGACGCCTCCGCCCCGCCCCGGTCCGACACCAGGTCGGCGACCAGGCTCTCCAGCGCGGCGTGTCGCTCGTGCGGCGGCCCGGTCTCGCCATCCCCGAGCCGCGGGCCGGCGTGCCGCAGCAGCGCGTAGGTGACCCGGCCATCGTCCGTGCGGTTCAGCACGAGCGTCCTGATCCGCTCTGGTTGCCGGCCCTCCTCCGCCACGTACGCCGGGAGTACGGCAGGGTCCGCCCGCTCGAGCGGACCGTCCGCGCCGCGCCACACCCACCAGCCGGCAGCCACGAGCGGCGTCAAACCCGCCGCGACGGCCAGCAGCACGGCCAGCGGTTGCCGCCAGCCGAAGCTCGCCGCCCGCAGGCGCTCGCGCAACCTGGTCGCGGCGCCCACGGCAGCCATCGTCAACCCGCCGCCGACCAGAACGGTCGCATATCCAGGCCACCCGGACACCGGCGTCTCCAGCGTCGGGCCGCTGACGGGAACTCGCGAGACGAGCAGCCCGAGCCCGAAGCCAACCAACGCGACCGCCCAACCGGCGACGACAGGACCGCGGGCGTGCCGGGTGAACAGCGCGACCCAGCCGGCCACGAGGATGCCGGCTCCAAGCCATTCCGGTGCCCCGCCGGGCCCGCCGGGGTGCTGGAGCAGCACCAACCAGGGCTCCAGCGCCGGCTCAGACAACCCTGGGCCAGGGACACCGGCCTCGGCCAGCAGCAGGCCCGGTGACCGGAACACCTCGAACGTCCACGGCACGAGCACCAACGGCGGGACCCCGAGGATGACGGCGAACCGCGCGAGCATGCCCGGCCGGCCGGAGCCTGCCGCGACACCCACGATGGCCAGCAGCACGGCCGCCACCCAGGCGAGCGGGACGAAGGCGGCGACGACCGCGAGCAGCAGGCCGGCGCTCCAGGCCGCCCGGAACGGGCCCGGCTCGCCGCGCGGGCCGAGCGTACGCATCACCGCGAGCGCGACCAGCGGCGTCAGCACCGCTGCGGCCGCCGTCCCCAGCCGACCGGCCGCGATGGCGCCCGTGGTGGCGGGCAGCAGGGCGTACACCGCTGCCGCCCAGACCCGCAACCTGCCGGACACGACCACCCTGCGCAACAGCAGGTATGCGGTCAGGCCGGCGAGTGGGACAGAGCCGAGCAGCAACAGGTCCACGGCGAACGAGGGACTGCGAACCACCCAGCCCAGCACGGCGATGACCGCGACGTAGGGCGGCGTCGCGGTGCCGCTGCCCACACCGACGCCGTGCCACGGTTCGGTGTAGGTCGACCAGAGTGCGGCCGTGGTGTCGGGCGCGGGGAACAGCGCCCCGCCGGTCAACCGGCCGCCACCGATCAGCCCTCGGGACGCGGCGACCGTCACAACGACGAGCGCCGCCGCGAGCAGCACCGGCGGCCGGGTCAGGAACCGGATCATCGCGGAGTCATCGGTGGCCGGCTCGTCATCGTCCGACTCCGGCTCAGTGACCGCCTTCCGGTGTGAAGTGGGCAGGTCGTGGCCGCTGCTGGTGCCGGTCAGCAGCCCGAGAACGGTCTCACCGGCATGGCGCAGCTGCTGGCTCGGCGACGGGAAGAACCGCCGCAGCACCGCGTGGTCCACGTTGCGCGAACGGGCGCGAACCAACCGGGCACGGATGAGCCGGTCCGGACGGCCGATCACCGCGAGCACGGCCAGCAGCTCCTCGATCGCCAGCGCCGGCTGCTTGCCGAGCAGGAAGCCCACCGTGCGGCCGAGCCCGCCGAGCACCGCTCGGATCAGCGTAAAAGGCCACAGCCTTCCCGGCGCGTTGGCCAGCAGCACGTACAGCGCGTTGCGGCGGTCGACCAGATGCGGCCGCTGGCGCGTGGCACCGAGCCGGCGCCGGCCGTGCGCCGCCGCCTCAGCGTGCTGGACGACCGCGTCCGGGCATACGACGACGGCGTGGCCGGCCAGGTTCACCCGCCAGCCGAAGTCGATGTCGTCACGGAAGACCGGCAGGTTCCTGTCGAAGCCGCCAAGCTCGTCCCACACGTCCCGGCGCACCAGCATGCCCGCGCTGCCGACAGCCAAGACCTCTCGGGTGGCGTCGTGCTGGCCCTGGTCGTACTCTCGCTTCTCCAGCCCGGTGTGCCGACGTCCGCCGCCGGTCATGGTCAGGCCGACCTCGAGAAGCTGCTTCTCGTCCCGCCAGCTGCGGACCTTCGGCCCGATCACGGCGGCATCCGGGTGCCGGACCGCGCACTCCAGGAGCCTGCGCAGTGCGTCGGGCGCCGGCGCACAGTCGTCGTGCAGCAGCCACACCCAGTGCGTCCGTTCGGCGGCCTGCAAGCGCGGTGCCTGTCGGTCCGCGTGCGCGATGCCCGCCTGCACGGCCGCACCGAACCCGGTGCGCTTGGGCATCGTCGTGACAGCGGGACCGCCCAGCGCCTCCGTGAGCAGGGACAGCGACTCGTCACGGCTGCCGGTGTCGACCGCAACCAGCTGGTCCGGCCGGTGGTCGGAGGCGGTCAGCGCCGTGAGCGCCTGCGGGAGCCACCTGGCGCCGTCGTGCGCCACGAGCACCGCGGTAACGTGATGCCCGGCGAGGGCCGCACGATCGACCGGAGCCTGCAAGGCCTCCGGCTGGACGAAGGCGTCGAGCGCCGCATCCACCCCGGGTCCGGGGTCGCTGTACGCGCCCGGCGTGCCGCCGCGGACATCAGAAGCGCTCGAGTCGGTCGGCATCCTCAGGCGAAGTTCTCCAGCGGTACAGGGGACGGCACGCAGGGTTGCACACCGCGGACAGCACGATACGCCGTGCTGCAAAGGATCGCTCCGTCAAGGGGGTGCGGTAAGCGGCAACGAATAAGATCACTAGCAGCTAGCCGGCGCGGCGCTTGAGCTTGCGCCGCTCGCGTTCGGACAACCCGCCCCAGATGCCGAACCGCTCGTCATGCATCAGCGCGTACTCGAGGCACTCCGACTGCACCTCGCAACTGAGGCACACCTTCTTGGCCTCACGAGTGGAGCCACCCTTCTCGGGAAAGAACGCCTCCGGGTCGGTCTGCGCGCACAGCGCGCGCTCCTGCCAGCTCAAATCCTCGGCGTCCACACCGAGCAGGGCCGCCCACTCGTTCATGGCTCGCCTCCCTCGACCCTCGATCCCCCATGATGCCCACCGTGGTCGCGCCGGCACGCATCGAACGACACGTATGAAATTACACGCCTGATATCCGTGCCCGTCAAGCCGAACCGTGGTATTGAGCGGAATCCGCATCCTGGCAGGAGTGGCAATTCGCCGACCTGAGGGGCCGAGGCGACCGGGCCGGAGCAACGCGCCTGGCCGGGCGCGGTAGCGTCAACCGCGTGCTCAGGATAGCGGCTCTGGCCGGCGGGATCGGAGGCGCTCGGTTCCTCCGCGGCCTCCGCCGTGCCGTGCCCGACGCCGAAATCACCGTCATCGGCAACACCGCCGACGACATCATCCTGCATGGCCTGCACATCAGCCCGGACCTGGATACCGTCATGTACACGCTCGGTGGCGGCATCCACGAACAGCAGGGGTGGGGACGCGCAGACGAGTCGTTCACCGTCGCCGAGGAGCTCGCGGCCTACGGGGTGCAGCCCGACTGGTTCAGCCTCGGCGACCGGGATATCGCCACCCATCTCGTGCGCACGCAACTGCTCGACGCCGGCTACCCCCTGTCCGCGGTGACCGAAGCGCTCACCGAGCGCTGGCGGCCTGGCGTTCGGCTGCTCCCGATGACCGACGACCGGGTCGAGACGCACGTCGTCATCGACGAAGGCGATGGCGCGCGAGCCATCCACTTCCAGGAATGGTGGGTCCGGTTGCACGCCAAGATCCCCGCCGAGCGGATCGTCGTGGTGGGAGTGGACCGCGCGACGCCCGCGCCGGGTGTGCTCGACGCACTTCGCGATCCGGACGTCGTGCTGCTGCCGCCCTCCAACCCCGTCGTGAGCATCGGGCCGATCCTCGCCGTGCCCGGGATCAGGGATGCGCTGAGCGCCGGCACCGCGCCCGTGGTGGGCGTGTCCCCGATCCTCGGAGGGGCGCCGGTGCGCGGGTTGGCCGACGCGTGCCTCCAGGCGATCGGCGTCGAGACGTCAGCG
>CAZMXH010000236.1:5438-5764 GCA_964570165.1 uncultured Actinomycetes bacterium | reverse complement strand
GCACCGCTGGGAGCGAAGGACAGCCAGTAGACCGAGTTGGTCGGCCCGTCCAGCGGCGGGGTGCGCCGCACCGGCTGCTGCGGGTCGGTGACGTCCCACAGCCACACCACGCCGTCTACGCCGCCCGCGGCGAGGGTCCGCCCGTCGGGACTGAACGCCACCGCCAGCACATTGGCGGTCGCATCGGTCATGGTGGTTAACGGCTCGAGCCCGCCCCGGTCCCGGGTGTCCCACAGCGCGACGGTGCCGTCGGCGGCCCCGGCGGCGAGCAGTTGCCCGTCGGGGCTGAACGCCAGCCGCTCCGCGTAGGTCTCGAGCCCGTCCAG
>CAZMXH010000236.1:0-5428 GCA_964570165.1 uncultured Actinomycetes bacterium | reverse complement strand
GGGTCGCTGACGTCCCAGCGCCATACCGCGCCGGCCAGCCCGGCCGCCACCAGCGTCTCACCGCCGGGACTGAACACCGCCGCGCCGATCAGGTAGCTGTTCTCATCGGGGCTGGTGAGCGGATCTCCGACAAGGGCAGGCCGGTTGGGGTCGCCGACGTCCCACAGGTACACGCCGCCGTCCCCGCTCGCGACGGCGGCCAGCGGAAGGTCCGGGTGGTAGGCGATCTCGTGGACGGCGTCGGTCGCCAGGGTCAGCACCGGGCCCGGCAGCTGCCAGCGTCGCACGGCGCCGTCGGCTGCGCTCGAGTACAACGCGCGGCCATCCGGCTCGAAGGACACGTCGGTCACGGGGCCGGGATGTGGCAGCGTGCTGGTGCGCTGGCCGGTGTTTCGGTCCCACAGCCAGATCTGGCCATCCGAGCTGCCTGCGGCCACGGTTTGCCCGTCGGGGCTGAACGTGACCGCGTTGACCCAGCTCCCGGGCCCGGTCAAGGTCGGCTCCAAACGCTCCGGGTCGGCTGCGTCCTCGACGTCCCACAGGTAGACGCTCTTGTCGGCGCTGGCGGCGGCGAGGACGTCACCGTCCGGGCCGAATGCCACGGAGAACACCGCTAGCTGCGGGCCGGTCGGCACGTCGCCCAGGTAGTCCGGCTCGGCCGGGTCGCCGACGTCCCACAGGTGCACCGTGCGGTCATAGCCTCCTGCCGCGAGGAGTCCGCCGTCCGGGCTGAAGGCCACCGAGGTCACAGCGTCCTCCGGGGCGCGCAGCGGCTCGGCCAGCGGTTGCGGGTCCGCCGGGTTGCTCACGTCCCAGAGCCTGACGAGCCCGTCGGTGCCCCCCACAGCGAGTACGGCACCGTCCGGGCTGAACGCCAGCGTATTGACCGGACCCTCCGGCCCGGTCAGCCGCACGCCGATCTCCTGCGGCGCGGCGGGGTCTGTGACGTCGTACAGGTGCACGGTCCGCTGGCTGCCGGCGGCGGCGAGCAGCCGACCGTCAGGGGAGAAGGCCACCGCGTTCGGGACGCCGGACAGGCCCGGCAGCGTGCCGACCGGCTCGGCCGAAGCGGCCGGTTCGGACAGATCCCACAGCCGGACGCTGCCGTCGGCGCCCGCGCCCGCGAGCACGGCACGCCCCGGGCTCAGCGCGATGTCCTGCATGATCCCGTCGGCGCCGAGCATGCGGGTGACCGGCGGCACCGCCGAGGAGCTGAGCAGGCTCGATCGTGCCTCCACCGTCGGAGCCGTCTGATAGGCGGTGAGCGACAGCTGGCGGGCGAGCGCGGGGTCGGTCTCGAGCAGCCGGTCGGCGCGGACGGCCATCATCCGCGAGAGCGCGGCGTCTCGCTCCGCTGTGGCCTGGGCTCGCGCGGCGACCGCCTCGCCTCGCTGCTGCAGGGCGTACGCCCCGCCCGCGACCGCCGCGAGCAGTAGCACTGTAAGCGCGGCGATCACCTGGTAGAGCCAGCGCGTGCGCCGGCGGGCACGGCGCACCCCGGCCCGGAGGAAGTCGTGTGCCAGCTGGCTGGGCCTGCCGCCCTCTTCGACCCAGTCCCGGGCCGCTGCCAGCCGGCTGCCGCGGAACAGCATGTCGGGGTCGCGGCCCTCCCGGTCCCACTGCCGCGCGGCGTCGTCGATCTGCTGGCCGAGGACGAGTTCCCGCCGGCTCGCGTCGATCCAGTCCCGGAGCCGAGGCCATGCGGCCACGATGGCCTCGTGGGACAGTTCCACGCTGTCGGTGTCGGCGGTGACGAGGCGATGTTCAACCAGCCGGTCAAGGACACCGGCGACCGCCTCCGGTGTCGCCCCGGGCGGCAGGTGGCGGTCCAGCTCTTCGCGGGGTAGCCGCCGCCGGGTGTGCGGTCCGTCATCGCCGACCCGGACCAGCCGGACGAACAGCCGGCGTGCGATCTCCTGCTCGGTCTCGTTGAGCGAGTCGACCACCGCGTTCGCGGTCTGGGCCACGCTGCCCTCGATGCCGCCGGCGGCCCGGTAGTCCGCGACCGTCAGGCGATCGCCGGAACGGCGCTCCCAGGTGGCCAGCATCGCGTGCGAGAGCAGCGGCAGCGCCCCCGCGTCGTGCGCCACCTCACCGCCCGCCGGTGCCGCTGGTGCGAGGTCCCGCAGCACGAGCTCGACCAGCCCGTCCTCGACCTCCAGCTGTGCCTTGCGCGCCGGCCCCGTGATCGCCTCCCGGAGCTCTGGCTCCCTCATCGGGCCGACCGCCACCTGGGACCGCTGCAGGACGGGCAGCAACTGAGGCTCGCGGAGCGCCCGGTGGTAGAAGTCGGCGCGCAGACCGAGCACGACGGCGGCCGGTGGGCGGTCCGCTCCATCAGGCGTTCCCGGCGGGCCTGCCGCGTACGACGAGCCCATTGCGGTTGCCGACGAGGACATCGCGTGCAGCGCCTTGACGAAAGCGTGCCGCTCGTCTTCGTCGGCGCCCTCGGTGTACACCTCCTCGAACTGGTCCACAACCACGAGCAGGCCACCGGCACGGGCCGCGGCGCGAGCCCGCCGGGCGTGGTGCGACGAGCGGCTCGGGCGCTGGCGGAGGTCTTCGGCGATCGCGGCCGGATCGTCGCCCGTCACTGTGGCGAACTCGGCGGCGAGCGTGTCCACCGGACGGGCCCCTGGTGTGAACAGCAGAACGGGCCAGTCGCGGGAGCCGGAGGCGCCGATCTCGCCGCGACCTGCGGCCGGAATGACGCCGGCTCGTAGCAGCGAGGACTTGCCGGAGCCCGACGGCCCCACCACAGCCACCGGGCCCTCACCGGTCGCCCAGCGCCGCTCGAGGCGGGCGAGCACCACCAGGGTCAGCTCCCGGCGGCCGAAGAACCACTCGCTGTCGTTGGGCTGGAAGCTCGCCAGCCCGCGGTAGGGCGCGCCGGCCGTGGTGTTGCGCGGGCCGGGGGTCCGCCGGAGCCGTCCGAGCGTCTGCCGCCACTGCTCGATCGCGTCGCCGTCGGTGACGCCGCAGCTGCGGAGGATGTCTGGGAGCAGCCGGGGTTGGCTGACCGGTGGCAGGTGCCGACCGCTGAAGTACCCGCCGAGCGTGCTCGCGGGGACGCCCACGGCGTCGGCGACCTGCCGTACGGTCAGTCCCGCGTGCTCGCGCAGCATCGTCAGCGACTCGGCGAACTCCTGCCTGGTGCGGATCTGCGTGGGTGCGGCCGCCGTGGCCGTGTTGGGTGCGTCGGGTGGCATCGTCTTCTTCGGCATTCCCTTGAGACGTAAAACGCAGTGATCGTACTGGAGCGGTGCTACCGACGAAAAGGGCGTCTGGCGCCCGCTCACAGCCGTCCCATCTGGGACGGCGCGGAGGCGTCGGGCAGGATGGGTGCCGTGCCCACCCACCTAGCCCTCGTGCCGCCTCGCTGGTCGGACGTGGACAGCCCGGGCGAGGTCAACAGCCACGTCAACAACGTGGTGTTGCTCCGCTACCTCCAGGAGGCCAGGGTGGACATGCTGTTCGTCGACGCCGCCGATCGCGGCACCGCCGACCTGGCCCGCGGCGTAGTCGTCCACCGGCATGAGGTGACCTACCTCGCGCCGCTTCGGGTGCGTTATGACGCGGACGGGGCCGCCGCGCCGGTGCGCGTGGAAACCTGGGTGCATGCGATCCGTGCAGCGTCATTCGAGATCGGCTACGCCGTGGCGGACTCCGCCGGGACGGTGTGCGCCGTGGCGTCGACGATTGCGGTTCCCTACGACCTGCGCCAGGGGCACCCGCGCAGGCTGACGGCCGAGGAGCGCGACGTGCTCGCCGGGTTCCGACCGGACGGTATGCCGCCGGACGGCCTCTCACGCGACGAGCGCGATCTCGCCGCCTGGGGCGCCGGCGGGCCGCCCTACGCCGTGCGCTGCGCGGTCCGGTTCGACGACCTGGACTCCTACGGGCACGTGAACAACGTGGTGATCGCCGAGTACCTGCAGCAGGCCAGGGTCGAGTTCGCCCACCGGCACCTCGACGGCCACCGGGCCGGGCACGAGAGTGCCGTGGTCGCCTACCTCAGCGTCGACTACCTGCGGCCGATCCCGTTCCGGAGCGCGCCCGTGCTCGCGGAGCTGCAAGTCACGCGAGTCGGCACGGCCTCGTTCGACCTCGCGTACCAGGTGCGGGACGCCGACACGGTCTTCGCGCGCGCGGCAACCGCGATGGTGGCCTACGACCCGGAGGCCGCTCGGCCGCGACCGCTGACCCATGGGGAGCAGGCGGTGCTGAAGGAACTGTCGGCACCGTGACCAGGTTGGCTCCACAGCACCCCGGCGCGGTGGCGGACATCGGGCTGTTCGCCACGCGGGTCGCCCGGTTCGAGGCGGAGGCCGTGATCCGCGTGGTGGCCGACGGCCCGGTGGCCGCGTTCTTCGCCGAGACACCGTTCGACGCGCTGGCAATGCGGGCGGTCGCCCTGGCCGTGCCGGCCACGGTGGACGAGGTGCTGGAAGCCGGGACGCTGGCCGCGCGCGCCGCCGGCGACCGCGGCGAGCTGGAGCTGCCGCCTCCGGTCCCCGCGCTGCGCTGGACGAGCAGCCTGCCGCCGCGCTCCGGCTGGACGGAGCTCGCCCGGCTGACCGACTCCGAGGTGAGCGCTCGGGACGAGGCAGGCATCGCCGAGTTCCGGCGGCGGGCACCGCAGCTGACCGAAGGCGGCAGCCGTCGCGAGGGCCGTACCGTCCTGGAGAGCCTGGCGGACGAGATCTGGGACCGCGAGCTGGCCGCCGGTGTTCCGCTGCGCCTCGCCCATGCCGCCGAGTCGTACGGCTTCCTCGGGGAGGGGGACGTCGTCCTGCGCGGCGTCGGGCCGTGGTGGCGGCTGGACGCACGGTACGGTTCGGTCCTCGCGCGTGGCGGCCTCGCCCTGTTCGCCCTCAGGTAGCGGCCGTGATCAGGCGGAGGGGACGAGCCAGGCGGCGGTGTCCGGCGGCAGCTGGCCGTCGATCAGCGGCCCGCTGGCGAGCAGCAGGCGCACATGGTCCGGCAGCTCGACGGGCACCCAGCCCAGGTTCACCGCGCAGGCGAACTCCGGCTCGCGGCGGAAGGCGAGCACATCGCCGTCGGACCCGGGCAGCCACTCCAAGGTTCCCTCGCCGAGTGCCGTGAGATCGCGGCGCAGCCGCAGCGCCTCCCGGTACAGCGACAGCATCGAGGCCGGGTCGTCCCGCTGCACCTGGACCGAGCGCTCGCCCCAACCGGGCGGCTGCGGAAGCCAGGACCCGTCGACACCGAACCCGTACGAGGGGCCGTGCCTGGTCCACGGCAGCGGCACCCGGCAGCCGTCCCGCCCGCGGATGGTGCGCCCGGAGCGCTCCCAGATCGGGTCCTGCAGGGCCGACTCGGGCAGGTCGAGCACCTCGGGCAGCCCGAGCTCCTCGCCCTGGTAGAGATCGCCGCTGCCCGGACGCGCCAGCAGGAGCAGCGCCGC
>CAZMXH010000235.1:0-5770 GCA_964570165.1 uncultured Actinomycetes bacterium | reverse complement strand
TCCGGCGTCGCCTGACGAACGACTGAAAGAGTCGTTGCCCCTCGCGCCACCCACGGTCTGGGCCGATCGGCGCAACGGGTCAGTGGTTGTCGCGGCGCTCCGTGCCATAGCATCGCTCCCAAGGTGCTGGCGCGTACCACGGTGAAGGGGGCACAACGATGGTCGACCACCCGGCGGCCCGAGGTCGCGTCGTCGTCACCGGTGGCGCCGGCTTCATCGGCGCGAACCTCGCGCGGAGGCTCTGCGCCACGCCATCGGTCAGCGAGGTCATCGTGGTCGATGACCTCTCCACGGGACGCCGGGCGAATCTCGAGGAAGTTCCCGTCCGCTTCATCGAGGGCTCGGTGCTCGATCCTGACTTGCTCGACGATGCGTTCGCCGGCGCCTCCGCAGTGGTCCACCTAGCGGCCGTGCCGTCAGTGCCACGCTCGGTGAAACATCCACTGCAAAGCCACGCGGCCAATGCCACGGGCACCGTGCAGGTGCTCGAAGCCGTACGCCGGGCGGGCTCACCGCATCTGGTCCTGGCGTCGTCGTCGTCCGTCTACGGGGCGAATCCCAAGCTTCCCAAGTCCGAAGACATGCGCACGATGCCGATGAGCCCCTACGCGGTCAGCAAGCTCGCCGCCGAGAGCTACGCGCTGGCGTACGCCGCGTGCTACGGCCTCGACGTGCTGCCGTTCCGGTTCTTCAACGTGTTCGGCCCGCTGCAGCCCCCGGACCACGACTACGCGGCCGTAGTCCCCGCGTTCATCAGTGCCGCGCTGTCAGGGCGACCGCTGCGGGTGTACGGGGACGGGCTGCAGAGCAGGGACTTCACATTCGTCGACACAGTCGTCAGCACCATTGTCGATGCCATCGCACGCCGCGTTACGAGTTCGGACCCGATCAACCTGGCCTTCGGCACCCGGACAACTCTCCTCGAGCTCATCGCCGAGTTGGAGCAGGTGCTGGGCCGCTCGTTGGAGGTCGAGCACGAACCGCCCCGGCCGGGAGACGTCCGGGACTCCCAAGCGGACAACACGCGCCTCCGTGCGCTCTTTCCCTCCATCACACCGGTGCCCCTGGCCGACGGGCTGCGCGTCACCTCGAACTGGATGGCCGGGCTCCGGGCCGACGCGGCACACGCCTAGCGGCCTGGACAGTGTCGCCTGCGTCCCGGATCACTGCGTCGATAGGCCGCACGTTAGTGTCCGTTCGCCGCCGCGTTGGTCAACGCATTGGCTCGCTCGCGACCAGGTTCCTGCGCTTCGAGCCGTACGACCTGGTGGGTATCATCGTGGTCGCCAGCTTCGCGGCGTGGACGGCGCTCAGCGCAGTAGCGCGCAACGCCAACCCCGCGCCGCAGCTCGCCATGCTCGCCGTCGCCACCGCCGCATACCTGGCGGGCAGGATGCACGGTTCGAGTCGCCCCGTGTTCGTCGCAGGAACGCTCGTCAGCAGCATCCTCCTCGTCACGGTGCTCAGCGGTCCGGACGCCGTCTCCGGTGGTCCATTGGCGCCACCGCTGGGCTATGCCAACGCCAACGGGGCCCTGTTCACCCTCGGTGTGACGGCGGCTGCGATCGTCGCCATCCTCGCTAACAAGGAGTTCGTTCGGCGGCCTGCCGGCGTGCTGCTCGTCGTACTGCTAGCGCTCACCGCCGCTACCACGTCCAAAGCGGCGCTGCTGCTGGCGACCGCCGTCACGTTGGTCGTGCTCATGGCCCACCGGCTCGGACGTTGGGTGCTCCTCGTTGGGCCGGTACTTGTGATCGGTGCCGTAGCAACCACGATCATGCTCGCGCTCACGCAGGATGTCATGCCGTTGCGGGCTCTGGAGCAGGGGCTGACGGAACGACGCATCCTCCTGTGGCGCGAGGCGTTGCTGATGGTCAGAGACAATCCCGTCTTCGGCGTCGGCCCCGGCATGTTCTCCGAGATCAGCCCCACGGCCATGCGGGACTCTGACGCGGCGTGGGCACATTCTGAATACCTTCAGGTCGGTGCTGAGACGGGTGCCGTCGGTTTGCTCCTGTTCGTAGCGCTCCTGCTGTGGGCGTTCGGCGGGCTGTATCGCTCCCGGCAGGACGTACGGCTGATCGTCGTGGTCACAGCTGGGATCACCGCGGTCGCGATGCACGCGGCCATCGACTACCTCGCCCACTTTCCCGTCGTGGTCTCTGTGGCCGCGGTGCTGATGGGTTTGGCCAGCAGCAGAAAGGCCCAACCGGCCACCACACCCAGCACCGTCTGAGTGCCCGGCGGAACTGGTCCGCCCCCCTCGGGCCGCTCAGCGGTTACCGCTCCAGCGGCCGCGCCGGCACACCGGCCACGACAAGGCCAGGGCCAAGGTCGCGCGTCACCACCGCACCCGCACCGATGAACGTGCCTTGGCCCACCTTGAGCCCTTGCAGTACGACGGCGTTGCTGCCGACGGTCACGTTCTTATCCAGCGTCACCGAGCCGGACACGTTCGCACCCGGGTAGACGGTCACCCGGTCACGGAGCGTCGCATCATGCCCCACCGTCGCGTTGTAGTGCACCTGGACATGGTCGCCAATGCGGACGCTGCTGGACACGTGTGCGCCACCAAGCACAAGGCAACCCTTCCCCAGGGTGGTCTCGGGGCCGATGATCGACCGGGGATGCATCACGTTCACCGCCCGGAGGCCCTGGCCTTCGAGCAACCCGGACAGCCGGTGCCGGACGTCAGGGTTCGCGATCCCAACGATGTAGTCCGCGCCTGTCGGGGCATCCGCCGGTGCCAGAACTGGCAGCCCACGCACCCGCGTCCCGCTGAGCCGGTCGTCGAGAAACGCCGACACATCGATTCCGGCCGCCAGTGCCGCGTCGTACGTCTCCCTGCCCACTCCCCCGGCACCCGCCACGTAGAGACCCACGTCCACATAGTCTCACTGATCATCCGCCGCTGCCCACGTTGCCGACGTCGGCCACGAACTCGACCGTCATCTCCCCATGTGTCCAATTCGACCAAGGTAACCAGCTGGCCTCTCCTTCATTCGCTTTCGCTTGGCTCGCTTCTCAGATTGGTATGACAGCACCCGTCGTTGCCGATTAGGCTCTCCTGGCCACTTAGCGACTGTGCCTGTGCCATGCTTGACCCAACTGGTACACGGGCAGCAACGCCTGCTACGTATGGCTTAACGGGGGGAGCCAGGCAATGGTTGTGAAGAGTTACTTCAGCAAACCCGAAATCGTCGCCAAGTTCGCAGCCGCGACTGATCTGCAGCCTCCAGAATCAACTATTCTGAGCGAGCTGGCGGACTGGCTGCCAGGCAAAACGATGCTCGACATCGGAGTAGGAGCCGGGCGCACGACATCCCATTTCGGGAGTCTTGTACTGCGCTACGTGGGGATAGACCTTTCGCCCAGAATGATTGCCACCTGCGAACAACGCTTCCGCGCCCTCAACGGCGAGGCCTCCATCCAGAACCGTCATGAGTTCCTAGTTGCTGACGTGCGTGACATGAGAATGTTCGAAGATTCCACGTTCGACTTCGTCCTGTTCAGCTATAACGGTATCAGTCACCTGTGGGGCGCCGAGCGCACCGCCGCGCTACAGGAGATAAACCGGGTCGCTAAGCCCGGCGCGTACTTCTGCTTTTCAGCTCATAACCTGCAACATCTTGACCGAGTCAGCCTCAGCCTTCGTCGCCACCTCACCAAGGATTTGCGGACGTTGTTCCGCAAGAGGCGTATTCAGAAGATGATGAGATGGGCCGGTTCCAGGCTAATCCACAACCGCCACCTCTACCGACAGAAATTGAAGAATACGCAAAGCACGATCGTATACTTCAAGCGGCTGGGACTGGTCTTCGGGATGTGCTATATCCGTCCCGGAGAGCAGCTAAGGCAACTGGAGAAAGGGTTCACCGATGTCAGGGTATTCTCCTTGACGTCTGGTGACGAACTCGCGCGACACGAGGTTGATTCCACGAAAGACGAGTGGCTCTACTATTTGTGCACGGTTGCGTGAGGCTCGGCACCACTCAGGTTCACTTGGCCTCCAGCAGCCGTCGTACGGCCAAAACGCTTGAGTCGGCGCGCACGGAGACTCATCGCAGCACGCCTCAGGACAAATGTGATCTTGCCTCGCCATCCGACAGGCAAGAGAACCAAGGACTCGTAGTGCCTGGCCGAATTGGCCCACTGGTGTTTGTATGAGAACCTATCTGATCCCAGATCAACCTCGGTTGCGCTGGCGGAGTATGCCCTGCGCAGTAATTCGAGCAGGTGAATATTCCCCAGCCCATACTTCGCAAGGTCGGGTTCATATGCCACGTCTGTGAGAAAGATCCTGTCACCGGCATGGAGTTCGATCTGAACAGTGACTCGACGCCCATCGACGTTGAGTGTGGAGATGCGTGCTTGATCAGCCTTGACCAACTCGTGGATGAGGATATGAGCGAAGGCGTCCCGACTTACTGTCGAGAAGAGCACAGGGCCGTGGCCCGTCTGGAAGCGACGGCTCAGCATGTCCTTCATGGCGGCGAGTGCGGAATCTACGTCCTCATCATTGGCGACATACTCAATCTTGTCGTGCTGCTCCGCCAGTCGCCGAGAACGCCGTGACACGGAGTTCTTGCGAGCGAGCTGCCTGAAGTAGAGATCGGCATCGGGTATGAAGTCAAAGCGGACAAGGCTGTGGCTTGCCTGGGACGTGCGCTGGACTGTTATGTCTGTCCGCTCGTTGAGTGCCCTGGCCATCGGCCCGTCACTCACCAAGCGGCGAAGGTTCACTACCGTAAAACCGGTCGCGACAAGGCGGTGCACGTGGTTCGCGATCATGGTAGCTACCGACTGTGTGTCAGGTCCGCCTGCCAGGGGCTCACCGCCGTAACTGTGCTCCGCTCCTGCAGTGGTGAGGAGTCGGAACGGCCCCACTCGAGTGAGCGAGAACGGAGAAATGCCGACCAATTCGTCGTTGTGCCACACGGTAACGACGTAGATGCTTGCTGGATCCCGATAGCGGTACCAGGTGAGGACACTAGCCGGAGTGTTGTATGGATTGACGTTGTCCGCGGCGCGGAGAAGACGATTCCAGCGCGCTGTAAGAGCCTCAAGGTCTGCCAGATTTCGGACAATCTTCACATCGAACGAGGATGTCACATTGTGGATTATTGCGTCTCTTTTGTGACGGCCAGCAGACGGCCTTATTCTGGATGCTTGCATTATCATATCCCCCTGCTCGCATGGTACAGCTTTGACCAGCATTGGTCTCGCAAATACGATGAACTTGCTGCGCAGCCCCGAGTCCCTAATGACGATCCCGAGCGAAAGACTCACTCGACGTAACCGTCGTCGTGTTCCAATCCAGCGGGGAAGCGCTGGAAGTTGCGAATATCGGAGCCCACCATGAGTTCCGTCTGATCCAACACGGTGCAACCGGAGCTGATCCCAAGGTCACAACCGAGCCTGAGGTCTTCAGGACGGCCTGCATTGAGGTTGCGCGCTAGGCGTCGCCTGACCAGGGACGGCGCGTCGAGAGAGGGCGAGAATCGCTGAGCGATCCGGACGTCGGTGTCTCTTAGCTACGCAGCGTTCTGCCAGTCGAACAGGGAAAGCGCCGGATGGAGAGCGGACGTGTCGGCTGCCACCAGCAAATCCACCCCCGCGGGATCAAGGGCAACCTCCTTGATCGCAAGAATCACGTCACTGACGGTCACCGGGTGATTAGCCGGGTCGTTGGTACTGTGCACCTGCCCGATCTCGTAGTTGAATTGCCCGGGAATCCCGGCCGCCTCGAGGTCGTCCCAGGCGCGGTCGT
>CAZMXH010000234.1:0-5790 GCA_964570165.1 uncultured Actinomycetes bacterium | reverse complement strand
GAAGTCGCCTACGATCACATGCAGGGCGACCGGTTCCGGCACACCGCCCAGTTCAAGCGCTGGCGGCCCGACCGCGACCCTGGGAGCTGCACCTACGAGCAGCTCGAGGAGCCGGTGCGGTTCGATCTCGCCGAGGTACTGCGGTCACGGTAGCCGTGCCCAGCGGGTCAGCAGCGTCCCGTCGTCCTCCAGGATGTGCACCAGCCGCATCCGGCTCTCCGGCACCGGCGGGGCGCCGGTCAGGATCCGGGGCGCGTCGGAGCCGCCGATCCGTGGGGTGAGGGTGAGGCACAGCTCGTCCAGCAGTCCGGCGGCGGCGAGATGCGTCAGCACGGTGGGCCCGCCCTCGCACTGCACGCGGTGCAGTCCGGCGTCGGCGAGCACCGCGAGCGCCTTGCCGAAATCGACCGACTCCGCCCCTGCGACCACGACTCGGGCGTTCTCGGCCAGCGCGCGCCGGCGATCGGCTGGCGAACTCTCGGTCGTGAGCACGATCGTGGGCTCGCGGGCGGTGGTGAACAGCTTGGCTGCCGGATCGAGGTCGAGCCGGTTGCTGACCACCGCGATCACAGGGTCAGGACGCTGTCCCAGGCCGGCTCGGTGATCGGCCATTTCGGAAGGAGTGACCGCCGGCCCGTACCGTTCGGTCCGTACGGTCGAGGCGCCGACCACGAGGACGTCCGCCAGGCCCCGGAGATGGTTGAAGGCCCACTGGTCGATGGGGGAGGAGATGCTTCTACTGCGGTGATCCGGCCCCCACGCCGCGCCGTCGAGCGTGGCGACCATGTTGGCGCGCACGTACGGCTGCTCGCCGGTCGGGTAGGCGTACGCGTCGATGAGCTCGGCGGCGGTGCGGCTGAGCCGCTGTTGGCTGGGGTAGATCCGCTGCATGTGCCCGAGTGTGCCAACCCAACCCGTCCGACCGTCGCTGATTGGCGGAGATCAGAGCGAGCTGAGCGGCTTCGGCAGGTCGGCCGTGTGAACGATACCCAGCCGAGAGGTTGCTCGCGTGACCGCCACGTAGAGATCGCGCATGCCGCGCTGGGAGGCGGCGACGATCTCGCCCGGTTCCACCACGATGACCGAGTCGAACTCCAGCCCCTTGGCCTGGGAGACGGTCAGGATGGCCGCCGGCGAGTCGAGTGCGGCGGGATCGCCGCCCGATGCGACGTCGCATCCTGCCCGCCGGAGCATTTCTGCCACCTCAGCTGATCGGTGACCTGGGACGATGATGCCCAAGCGGCCGTCTCCCAGCGCGTCGAGCTCCCCGGCGACGGCAGCCGGCAGGCCGGACTCCAGATCGGCGATGCGCCGGACCCATGGCTGCACGCCGACGCTGCGCACCGAGCGCGGCGGAACCAGGGCCGGGTCGACCTCGGCCAGCACGGCAGAGGCCACGTCCATGATCTCGGTAGGGGTGCGGTAGTTGATGGTGAGCTCCTCGACCCGCCACCTATCTGCGGCGTAAGGCTCCAGCGCCTCCGCCCAGGACCGCGGCGCGGCGACGGAACCGGACTGCGCGAGATCGCCGACCAGCGTCATCGACCGGGCGGGGGAGCGGCGCATCACCATCCGCCACGCCATCGGCGACAGCTCCTGGGCCTCGTCGACGATCACGTGCCCGAACGCCCAGGTGCGGTCGGCGGCGGCCCGCTGTGCGGTCGATCGGCGCTCCGGCGGGCCGTCGTACCGGGCGGCGATCAGTTCGGGGTCGACCGACGTGCCCAGGTCGAGTTGCTCCAGCAGCTCTCGGGCGTACGCCGCGTCCGGGTCGGGCACGTCGCCGTCCGGTCCTGGCGCCGGCGGCGCGACGCGGGCTTCGCCGAGCAGTTCGGCCGCCTCGTCCAGCAGCGGGATGTCCGCGACGGTCCACGCCTGCGGTGTCGGCCGGCGCATCAAGGCGCGGCGCTCCGTCGCGGACAGGCCGGCCAACCCGCGCGGGTCGGCCAACATGTCCGTCACGAGCTGCGCCGGCGTCAGCACCGGCCACAGCTCGTCCAGCTCCTTCTGGACCTCCGGTTCGCCGGCGATCTCGGAGCGGATCTCGGCGAGCTCCTCCTCATCCGGGGTGCTGTCCGGCGCGAGGCGGTCGTGGTACTGGCTGGCCAGCGAGCCGAGCACCGCGGCGACGAACACGTCACGCGCCCGGTTGTGCGGGCGGCGGGAGCGGCGGGCCTGCGCGCGGGCGGCTGCGCACGTCTCCGGCTCGAGGTAGAGAGTGACGCCGGAGACGTCGAGCTCGACGACCTCCGCCGGTACCCGCTGCCGGCCACGGACGGCATCACTGAGCACCTTGATCATCCGCGTATCGCCCTTGATCGCGGCCGTGTCGTCCGGCTCGGAGTCGGTGGCCATGACGCCCGGAACAAGCTCACCGAGGGAGCTGAGCACGACGCCGGTCTCACCCAGGGATGGCAGCACCTGCTCGATGTAGCGCAGGAACGTCCGGTTCGGGCCGATGACGAGCACGCCGCGGTCGGCCAGGCGATCGCGATAGGTGTAGAGCAGATACGCCGCCCGGTGGAGCGCGGCGACGGTCTTGCCGGTGCCGGGTCCGCCCTGAACGACGAGGACACCGCCGAGCTCAGACCGGATGATGCGGTCCTGCTCGGCCTGGATGGTCGCGACGATGTCAGACATCCGGCCGGTCCGCGGTGCCTGCAGCGAGGCGAGCAGCGCGGCCTCGCCGGACAGCGTCGCCCGCGCGTCGGCATCGGGCAGGTCGAGGCCGAACACCTCGTCATCGACGGCCGTGACGCGGCGCTGGCTGGTGCGGATGTGCCGGCGTCGCGTGACGTCACCGGGGCTGGCCGGAGTCGCACGGTAGAACGGTTCGGCTGCCGGCGCCCGCCAGTCAATCAGCATCGGCTCGTAGTCGTCGTCGGCCAGCGCGGTGCGGCCGATGTACCGTCGTTCGCCGCTGGCGAGGTCGAGCCGTCCGAAGCACAGCCCGGGCTCGACGGCGTTGAGTCGGGCGAGACGGTCGACGTCACGGGCCACGAAGACGTCGCGCTCCCACACCGCCTGATGGGTGCTGCCCCGCTGCTGGAACAGCTGCTCGAGACGGCGGGCGAGGCGGGCCCGGAGGGTGTCGAGCAGGTCGTAGAGGACGGTGATGTACCGCTGCTCCTCAGCCATCGCCCGTGCTCGAGGAGAATTTGACACGGTATGTCCGAGGTGAATATTGTCCAAATTGTTTCCTGGTGAAATCAGCTTTCCTCAGCCTTCGTATGACTCCCCGAATCGCGCCGAACAAAGAAATATAGCAGAGCGCGTCCACTCGGGGCCGGTCCGATCACGCTCCCTAGGCGGCGAGGGCGGCGACGTCGCCCACCACCACGACGGCCGGAGGACGCACTCCGCGCTCGGCGGCCAGCCCGGCGATGGTGCCGAGAGTGCCGGTGGTTACCCGCTTTGACGGTCCGTACGCATCCTCGACGATGACGGCCGGCGTGGCGGGATCCTTGCCGTGCGCGATGAGCCGTTCGGACGTCTCAGCCAGCCGGCCTACCCCCATCAACAGGACGAGCGTCCCGTCGACCGCTGCCAGCGAGTGCCAGTCGAGGCCGTCGTGCCCCGAGGCGACGGTGAACTGCCGCGCCAGCCCGCGATGCGTCAGCGGGATGCCGGCAGCGGCCGGAACGGAGACCGCGCTGGTGACGCCCGGGACCACGACGACCGGCACGCCCGCGGCACGGCACGCCAGCACCTCCTCATGGCCGCGGCCCAGGACGTACGGGTCGCCGCCTTTCAGCCGGACCACCCGGTGTCCTGCTGCCGCGTGTGTGACAAGCAGCCGGTTGATCTCCTCCTGCGGCATCGAATGATGGCCCGGTGCCTTGCCGACGTCGATGACCTGCACGTCGTCGTCCAGTTCGGCCAGCAGTGCTTGGGGCGCCAGCCGGTCCACGACCACCACGTCGGCCTCCGCGAGCAGCCGGCGACCCCGCGTGGTGATCAGCCCGGGGTCACCCGGACCGCCACCGACGAGCGCGACCCAGCCGAGCTCTCCGCGGCGCGCACGACGGAGGGGAAGATCACCGGTCTCCAGCGCTGCCTGCACGGCGTCGCGTAGCCGGACGGCGCGCCGCGGGTCGCCACCACCGCTGACCGCCACCAGCACGTCCCCGACACGAGCCACGGCTGGAGTCCACGCCGCAGACGCGGCGGCGTCGTCGGCGCGCACGCACCACAGCCGCGCGGCCTCGGCGTCCGCGGCGACCGCGTCGTCGACCGGACGGTCGCCGGTGGCCGTGTGCACCAGCCAGGCACCGTCCAGGTCGCCGGCGGCGTAGTCCCGTGGCCGCCACCGCGCGTGGCCGGAGGCCACCAGGTCGGCGAGCGGCTCGCACAAGGACGGTGCCACGACCAGCAGGTCGGCACCGGCGGCAACCAATGCCTCCGCGCGCCGGGCGGCGACGGGACCACCGCCGACGACGACCACGCGGCGGCCGGCCACATCGAGCAGGATCGGGTAGGTCATGGCCCTGCCCCGAACTGTCCGGGTCGGTGAGCCCGATCACCGAGGTCAGCGAGTTGTCCGGCCTGACAAGTCGCAGGCATCAGTGCATCCCGCACTCGATCTTGCTCCGGCCCGCCCAGCGGCCGGCACGGGCGTCCTCGCCGGCGGCCACCGGCCGGGTGCACGGCGCGCAGCCGATGGAGGCGTAGCCGATCTCCCGCAGCGGGTTGACGAGAATCCCGTGCTCGGCGACGTACTTGTCGACCTGCTCGTCGGTCCAGGCTGCCAGCGGGTTGACCTTGACCATCCGCCGTTTGGCGTCCCACCCGACGACCGGCGTGTCCGCGCGGGTCGGCGCCTCTGAGCGGCGGACGCCACTGGCCCAGGCGCGGTACGGCCGCAGCGCCCGGTCCAGCGGCCAGACCTTGCGGATCGCGCAGCACAGGTCGGGATCGGTCTCGTAGAGCCGGCCGTACTCGGCCTCGTGCTCGGGCACCCGGAGCGGGTGGGCGATGGTCTCGACGGTGACGTCGTAGGACGCTGCGACCGCGTCCCGGGTGCCGATGGTCTCGGCGAAGTGGTATCCGGTGTCCAGGAACAGCACCCTGATGCCCGGCACGGCGCGCGCGGCGAGGTGCGACAGAACGCCGTCGGCCATCGACGCGGTGACCACGAAGCCGGCACCGAAGGTGTCGTGCGCCCACCGCAGGACCTCGGTGGCCTCGGCGCCTTCCAGCCGGCGGCCCGCGGCGTGCGCGAACCGCTCGAGACTCTCGGGCTCCAACGGCGGGCTCGCCGGCTCCGTCGCGGCGCTCATCGGACGTCTCCTGCGGCACGCGCGGCGAGGCCGAGCAGTCGGACGCTGAACACTCGCAGGCAGGACCGGCACTCCCAGCCGTCTTGCTGCTCGACGGGGAACAGGTCCTCGGCTGAGCAGTACGGGCAGTGCAGGACCGCGGCCCGGGACTCGCTCACTGCAGCTCCTCCTCCGGCGCCCGCAGCGCCCACTGGGCGAACCGCTCCCCGGGTTCGCGGGCGGCCAGGAACCGCCGGACGAGCCGTTCCACGTAGTCGGGCAACTCCTCCGCGGTGACCTTGAGCCCGCGTGGCTTGCGGCCGAACCGAGCGTCCAGCCCGACCCCTCCGCCGAGGTGAACCTGGAAGCCCTCCTCGCCCCGGACGATCTGTCCCTTCAGCCCGATGTCGGCCACCTGTATCCGGGCGCACGAGTTCGGGCAGCCGTTGATGTTCAGCGTGATAGGGGTGTCGAGTTGGTCGGTGACATCGGCCAGCCGGGTCTCGAGGGCGGCGACCGCGGCGCTCGCCAA